>WFZU01000188.1 GCA_015489405.1 Bacteroidales bacterium | reverse complement strand
GTTAAATACATTTCTTCCATTTCTACTATAAATAAAATTCCGTGTTTCGGAAAGCCTTACAGGACAAAAATTACTAATCGGCGTATTTTTTATCGTCAAAAAGTTCGGATTTGCTTCCGGGACGGAGTTTTTCTTTCCAGAAAAAGCCTTTGATACGCATATCTTCTTTTTTCATTTTCCCCCAGGGGAAAATTTTGCCTTCTACCTGACCGAAATTGCTGATGCCCTTGATTTTTCGATTGTGGATATAAATCTTGAAATATTTGGCTTCCGTAACATTGATTCCAATCAGGGAACTATCGGCTTCGTCCCTTAAGAAATAAATGCTTTTGGCATTGCCCAACACATCCATACGGGTCATTTCATTATCATGAAAATGTCCAACGATGGTGTTGCCTTGTATTTGATTGTAGGTTTTCAATGTGGAATCATCTACGGAAATAATGGTAGCATGTTGAAAAAGAGTGATAGAATCCATTTCGCCATGGGCGATGACCAGGAGCATGCTGTCCGATGACAATTGATTGTCGCCGGACCACATCAGCGGTTTGTGATACAAATGCATGACGGAATCCTGAATGGAATACACCAGCGAGTCGGTGAACCCTTGAATGTCCTCACGGAAAAATCTTGCTTTGTAATAAGCCGTCAATAAGCGTGCCGACTGTGTGGAGTCAAATTCCACAAAGAGGGTATCCGCATGGAGAAAGAGGGTGTCATCGCGGTCTATCATAGAGGCGAGCGCTTGGTCTGTTACGAATGCGTAGCCTTCTTTGTTGTAAAGATAGGCGGTTTCTCCTTCGATGAGCATATTTTTGACGGTGTCCAATAGCGATACATTGTCAAAGGCTTCTCCGTAGTCTCTTTGCCGGTCATAGAAAAGACTGTCTCCCCGGAGGGTGGAATTTCCACTGATCAAATAAGCGTCGCGGTTAAACTGTGCCCGGTCATAAGCGGAATTGTACCAGCCGTTTTCGCAATAAATAGTATTTTCTTTGCTGTAAATAAATGTGGGTCCGTAAAAATTAGACAATTTTTCATTGGGAGCATACCGGAGGGTATCGGAGAACATCTTGTAGTTGGGATTGGTCAGGACGACACTATCCTTGAAGAATGCGTATTCACCGGAGGTGTAATAATAGGCTTTGCGGCTGGTCAAAACATTGGTGGTGTCCACGATTTTCCCCCCTTTCAGGTAATAGGCAATGCCCGTGGTTCGATCGTAGAAAAGTTCATCGGTATAGAGGGTCGAATGATGGCTCACCAAACGTACGTTGGTACGCAAATCGGCTATTTTGCTTTGTGTATCGTAGTGGAGTTGGTCGGCGTAGATCGTTACCGAATCGTTGGCAATGATACGGACATTGCGGTATCCGTCAAAGAAACTTTGATCATTTTGCATGTGTGCACTGTCGCAATAGAGATAGGTGCCTTGGTGAACAAATGCTACGTGTCCGATAAGGCGTTGTATATCACCGAACTCCTTGCTGAAAATCTGCTCGTCGGCATTGATAAGACGTATCTTTGTACTGTCCTCTTGCGCCCATAATTGCAGCCCTGCAAGGAGCAGGAACAAAATCGTTAATATCCTTGTCTCATATTTCATACTTGCGGCAAAAGTAATATAAAATGGATTGGGGGTGAAAAAGAATATAATCATGTGCCTGTCGTCTTCCGGTACTCAGACAGTTGCATTACTGACCTCTATTTTGCAAAACGCCGGGGAAATTTCAGAGGCATATTCCCGGAGACAACAAAACGAAGGAGACAAATGGCTGTTTGCCAAAAATACGGTACAGAAAAAGGAGGAGGAATAGATAAAAAGGAGGCGGAAATCTCTTTGACACATTGATTTTATTAGCGTTGACACAAGTCAAAAGAGATGTGTAAAAAATGTGTTTTACGATAATTCGTTTCCTAATTTTGCAAAAAAAGAGGTTATGAATGAAGGGAGAAAGATATTGTACAAAGATCTGGGCTTGATAGATTATAAGGAAGCTTGGGATTATCAGCTGACTTTGTTCAATGAGAAGATAGAAATGAAGATTGCCAACCGGGAATTGCCGTATTGCGAGCAAGTGCCTGCCTATGACTATTTGCTGTTTTGTGAGCATCCGCACGTTTATACCTTGGGCAAAAGCGGCAAAACTTCCAACCTTCTTATTGATCAAAAGAGCTTGGCAGCCAAAGGAATAGACTTTTATCATATCGAAAGGGGAGGAGACATCACCTATCACGGACCCGGGCAAATCGTAGGCTATCCGCTCTTGGATCTTGAAAAATACGGACTGGGTTTAAAAAAATATATTGATACCTTGGAACAAGTTATTATCGAAACTTTACAGGCTTTTTCAATTCGCACGGAAAGGTTGCCGGGGGCTACCGGAGTGTGGTTGGATGCAAAGCATCCGGACAAAGCCCGGAAAATTTGTGCCATAGGTGTGAAAGTCAGCAGGTATGTCAGTATGCATGGATTTGCGCTGAATGTGAATACCGGACTCGCATACTACGATTATATGAATCCCTGCGGATTTAAGGACAAAGGGGTTACCTCTATGCAAAAAGAATTGGGCAGGGAAGTGCCTTTGGATGAAGTAAAAAAAATGCTTCTAAGAAAATTCTCAGAAGCATTTAACACAGAGATAATAACAAACATTTAATTCGAGCTTGTCTATAATGTCCGGCTTCTGCGTTACGCTCGTTCTGAAACCAGTCGTTTCGGCAAGCTCAACGCATCGCATTGACGCAAGTCAACTCCTTTGCTTTCAGAACTTCACAAGCCTTGAATTCGAACATTATAGTCAAGCTCCTGACTTTGTGAACAAATACTAATTTACTGTAAAAAGTTGTCTGACGACCGAACTGCTGGCTAATGTAAGAATCACGAATGCCAACATTAGCACGGCAAAGATGAGGTGCGCTTTCCAACTGTTTTTCATTTTACTGCCATTTTACGGTCAAAAGAGAAACGGGTATGCAAAATGGTTGCGTAAGGGGAAATTTTTTTTTGCGAACGCAACCCAAAAGACTATTTGTTCATCTGTTGTTGGCAGTTGGGAAAAAATATCTAATTTAGTGGCTTCAAAGTTTGACATACATACGGGATTGAAATTGGAATCTAAATTAGATGAAATAGTAGAGGGATGCAGAAAACAACGAAGAGAGTCCCAGAAGAAACTCTTTGAATTGTACGGGCAAGAGTTGTTTGCCGTATGTTGTTATTATGCAAATGATTACGCCGAGGCACAGGACGTTTTGCACGATGGATTTATCGTGATTTTTGATAAAATAAAACAGCTGAAGAGTCATAAGGCGGTGTATTCTTGGATGCGTAGGATTATGGTGAATATCGCCTTGGCAAAGCATCGTAGAAATAAATATTTGTATGCAAATGAAGATGAATTTGAGTTCAAAGACGAGTTGACGGAAGATATGACATCCGGCATATCCACGGAAGATTTGGAGCGTTTTATTGAGGAACTGCCGCCTCGTTATAAATTGGTCTTTAATTTGTATGCTTTGGAAGGATATAGTCATGCGGAGATCAGCGAAATGTTGGATATTTCGGTCGGGACATCAAAGTCCAATTTGGCAAGAGCCCGCTATATACTGCAAGAGAAAGTGAAGAAATTGTATTTGGAAGAAAAAACTTACGGAAAACAAATAAAAATGTAGTTACCGTTTTTTTTGAAATAGTGAAAAGAAGCATGAAATGGATACGAAACATTCTCACATAGACAAACTTTTTGCGAAACGGCTGGCACACCGCCGGAAGGAGCTTCCCAGTCATATGTGGGACTCTATCGAGCATACGCTGGACCGGAAAAGGACGGTTCCGTTGTGGCTCCGTTGGCTTGCCGCTGCTGCCGTTTTGTTTTTGGTATTCGGTTTGGGATATGAGTGGGCAAGGTATAGCGAAGGACGTGGTCCGGTCGCCGGCAGCACTGCATATTCCCCTGTTTCTCCTGTGGACAATGAAAAACATTCCGCCGCAGCGGGAAAAAATATGGTACGTACTGCTCCTGTTTCCTCCGGCGAGAGGACGTCTCTCTCCGGGCATATTGCGTCTGCCCCTTTGGCGAAGCCGGTACATAAAGCTTCCGGGAAAAAGGTCCCGGCGAAAAATACGTCTGTTTCCATTGCTTCAAGATATACGGAATCCGGCAAGACGGTTGCACCGCCGGAACCGTTGTTTGCCCTTAGTCCGGTACGGACAGTTGAAATACCGCTAACGAAATCACCGCTGCCGGAGATTCGTCAAAGAAGGCTTGATGCGTTTGCCGGAATACAAATTGCAGGAGAAGCAAGAGAGACCCTGTATTCCTACACCGGGGAAAAAAGGAAGGCGGCTCGAAGACTTGCCGTGGGCTTTTCGATGGCTCCGTCTTATGCATCACGCGATATTCGTGCTATCACTACGGAAGGTGTCGTTATGGCAGAACATTATGATGGACAGGAAAGCGGAACTCCGGAATATGCTGCCAATATTCAGTTTGCCTATGCGGCGAATGATAAGATTTCCCTCTATGCCGGAATAGCTTATAATACGTTCGGATTTCAGGATTCCGAACCCATGACTTTTGCTTTGAAAGGGGATGTATATCATTTGAGAACTATCGAAAATGCGGTCGCTCACTATGCTATCGGGAAGGATGTCCCGGCATCAACGCTCGGACGGGTGAGCTCCTACACGATGAGTAGTAAGAGTGAAGAAGATTCAAAACAAGGGGTCTTGACACAAAAATTTTCGTATCTCCAGTTTCCGGTGAGTGTGGGGGTTCGCTTGATGAAAACATCTTTGTTTAGTACCGAAGTGATTGGCGGAGTCAGTCCCGGGTATATGGTAAATGAGGAAAGTGAATTTACTTTTGAAGGAGAAAATATTCCGGTGGAAGAATACGAAGCATACAACCAAAAAATGCTTGGCGGACTTTTCGGATTTGCCCTGAATTACCGGATTAGCAGACATCTTAATATCAAAATGCAACCTTTACTCAATTATTCTTTCTCCTCCGTCGTACACAATCCGGATTATGAGGTTCAGCCCTATTCGTGGAATCTTTTCGGAGGTATCCACTACCTGTTTTAAGCATCGAAAAAAACGAATATTGCGTGATATTAGACGAGATTGATATAAAGATACTGAATATTCTTTCCAAAGATGCCCGGACATCTTACCTGCATATTGCCCGGCAATGCGGGCTGAGCGGGGCGGCTATTCACCAACGTATTGCCAAACTCAAAAACAATCAAGTGTTTCGCACTTCCCGTATCCAGCTTTCTCCCAAAGGATTAGGATACAATACCTGCGCTTTTATCGGCATTCAGGTAAATCTGGTGAATGAGCGGACACATCAAGAGGTCTTTTTGAAAATAAAAGATATTCCCGAGATTGTGGAGTGTCATCATATCACCGGGAAATATTCGCTTTTGGCTAAAATCTATACTAAAAACAATGAAGAGTTAAAACGTATATTGGTCGAAGAGATCCAGTCTATCGTGGAAGTGGTCGGGACGGAGACATTTATTTCCCTCGAAGAAGGCTTCTCCCGTCAAGTGCCGGTCGAATGAGTAGCGTCTGTCTATAATGTCCGGTAACTTCGTTATGCTCACACTCAAAACCTTACTTCGGCAAGCTCAATGCATCGTATTTTGACAAAAGTCAACTCCTTGGTTTTGAGTATTTCACAAGCCTTGTCCTTGAATATTCTTATGGACAATCATTAAGCAGGTCTTCCCCTTTTCTTCCGTAAGTTTAGGAATTGATTCTCCGTTTTTTTAGATACAGTGGTAATGCAGGGAGTGTGATTGTACAAATTTTCCTTAAATTAACAGGATGTTCTTTTGCTTCCGGATTATATAATTGATTATTTTTGCAGTAAAAGCTTGGGTGTTTTCCCGACGTTAGGAGGGATTTAGTTTAATAGCGTATTAAGTCATTGGGTAAAAGTTGGTTAAAATGATAGATAAGGTAAACAAACGGTATAGTGAATCGTAAGTTAGGTGTTGCAAAATGTCCAAAGCCTCATATACTGACCTTTGTGTGTCATACAAAGAAACAAGATTACGAAGATTTAAAGAAATAGAAATAAATGCTTTTTAATTCAATTGATTTTGCAATATTTTTACCGGTAGTATTTTTACTTTATTGGTTTGTTGCTAATAAAAACCTGAAACTTCAAAACTTTCTGATAGTTGTTGCAAGTTATGTATTTTACGGTTGGTGGGATTGGCGTTTTTTATCATTAATTTTATTCAGTACAATAGTTGATTACTCCGTCGGTTTAGGATTAAGGAACCAAGAAAATCCAACAAAAAGAAAACTATTATTGTGGACAAGTATCATTGTAAATATAGGATTACTT
>WFZU01000187.1 GCA_015489405.1 Bacteroidales bacterium | reverse complement strand
GGCGACTATTACCGGGCTTTGGATTATGCTGAAAAAGCTTTAAAAATCCTGAAACAAGTCCTTGAAGAAAATCATCCTTATTTGGCAACTTCGTATAATAATTTAGCAATTTTGTATTATAAAACGGGCGAAAAACAAAAGGCTTACGATTATATTTGCAAGGCGGTGGATATTTGGCAGAAAAAATTACCTGCCTATCATCCGGATTTGCTGAGTGCGTTGGAGTTTAAGGCTATGTTGGAAAAGGAGTTAGGGGAATGATATAAACTTCCATTGGCATTATATAAACAACAACATAGCAGGACTTCCCAATCTGCCATAGACGGGAATCTCTTATACCTCTATTATTTTCATTTCCTCCCCCCAAAAAAACAAGTATTTGGGATTTAAAAATATTATGTATGTTTGCCGGAGTTTTAAAATAGGATTGATATGGATAATGAAATTTTGAAAAGCGGTGAATTTTTGTTGAAAGAATCTACTGCTGAAGCGACCTTTATTATTGAAGAAATTGATGAGGAACAACAGATGATAAGGCAGACTTGCCGTGATTTTTTGGAGGCAGAGGTCTTTCCCAATCTGGAAGCTATCGAGGACAAAAAGACCGGAATGACTTCCGAAATCCTCGGCAAGGCGGGCGAATTGGGACTTCTCGGAATTTCGGTTCCCGAAGAGTACGAAGGTTTTGGACAGGCTTTTACGACCTCTATGCTTGCCAGTGACGAGATGGGAGCGGGCTATTCGTTTTCCGTTGCCTATTCGGCTCATACCGGTATTGGTACGATGCCTATCGTCTATTACGGCAATGAGGAGCAACGCCAAAAATACCTGCCGCCTTTGGCGACGGGAGAGTGGCGCGCCGCCTACTGTTTGACGGAACCCACCGCAGGTTCTGATGCCAATTCGGGCAAGACCAGAGCCGTATTGTCCGAAGACGGAAAACATTATATTCTCAACGGTGTAAAAATGTGGATTACCAACGGCGGTTTTGCCGATGTTTTTACGGTCTTCGCCAAGATTGATAACGACCGCGTTTTGAGTGCTTTTATTGTGGAGAGTGCTTGGGAAGGAGTACAGGTGCAACCCGAAGAGAAAAAGATGGGTATCAAAGGCTCTTCCACTACACAGATATTTTTCAACGATGTCAAAGTCCCGGTAGAAAACCTTCTCGGCAAGCGGGGGCAGGGCTTCCGTATTGCCTTGAACATCCTGCATATGGGAAGGATTAAGCTGGGGGCTGCGGTGCAAGGTGCTGCCAAACGTACGATTAGCAACTCGGTAGCCTATGCCAATGAGCGGAAGCAATTTAATCAGGTGATTGCCAATTTCGGCGCTATTCAATACAAACTGGCGGAACAGGTCATCCGTACTTTTGCCAACGAATCCGCGGTCTATCGCGTAAGCAAAAATATTGACCGCGTGGTGGCGGAAAAATTGAAAGAAGGAGGCGACAAACACGCTATCACCATTGAAGCTATCGGTTTTTACGCCTTGGAGGCGGCAGCCCTGAAAGTCTATGGATCGGAGATGTTGGATTATGTGGTGGACGAAGGGGTGCAGATTCACGGCGGTATGGGATATTCGGCAGAGACGGAAGTGGAGAGAGGCTACCGCGACTCGCGCATCAACCGTATTTTTGAAGGAACCAACGAAATCAACCGCATCATCGTAGCCGAACACGCTATCAACAAATCGATGAAAGGGGTGGACTTAAAAGCCCTTGTCGCTGAAATCAAACAACGGGATACGCAGATAGATACGAGTGATTATTTTGCCGCCAAGGCGAAAATGAATATGAATTTTAAGGCGGTTGCCCTTTTGATTATCGAGCGTTTGCAAGAGAAATTCGGTAGAAAGTTTATTCAAGAGCAAGAGATATTAAGCAACCTTGCCAATATTATTATGCATACCTATGTGAGCGAATCCACCAAGTTGAGAGTCGAAAAGTTGCAACATATAAAGACCGGAGACGAGTGGAATATTTACCGCGATATTTTGGATACGCTGACGTATGATACCGCCAATCTGGTACGGACGAATGCGATGGTAGCCATCGATGCTTTTCTCGAAGGTGAAGAAAGGGCTGAATATGCCGGTCTTATTTATCGCCTGACTGAAAATATTCCGGTGAATACCAAGGAAACCCGCAGGAGGATTGCCGCCAAATTGATTGAGGATAACCGCTATGATTTTTAGTGCCGCTTTGCGTGTGCTTGCCGGTTATTCGTGGTCAATCTTTACAAAACGATAGGCAAAGAATACGACAATCACAAACAAGGCGCTGAAGATGACATTCGTCAGCCGGTCGCTGATGCCTGACCATTCGCCCCCGGCGGAACGGATGATAGAATAAGTAACGTAGAGAAAAATACTTGCAAAAAGGAGATTTAGTACTTTCAGGGTACGGATTCCCAATTGCAGGTATTTTTCTTTGTTTTCGTCCAATTTGTCAAAGTATTTGACAGCCGTAGGAATAAAGAATATCAACAGCTCGAGAAAAATAAAAAATGAGGCTGCCACGATAGGTATGCGCCAGATGCCCGCTTTGTCCGTCATCCGGTTGATCTCGCCCGCCGGATTGAAATTCATCGGAATCCGCTCCGGAAGACTTGCATAATGGTAGGAGGGAAGTGCAAAAATAAGGAGTATCACGATGATTCCCGCAAGCCGCAACAGACGGTCTATATATGCCGTTTTATTCAAGGTCAAAATTTTTGTTGATAATGATGTCTGCCAAGGATTTGTGTTGGGAAATGATGCGGTGTTCGATGGTCAAAATTTCATCGAGGAAAGCGTCTTGTTTCTCACGGTTTCGTTTTTTGCGGGATTCGACGGTATCCATTTTATTGCGGTCAATGAATATTTTGGTATCTATTCCTTCCAACAGAGTGGTATAGGTGCCTTCGGCAATAAACACTTGATAATGAGAAGTGTCCACTTCCTCTGTGCCAATCACATCGGCATCAAAATCCACTAATGGTTTGATGAAATTGGCTTTTTTCTCCCGTGCTTTACGGATATGTTCCGCCAAAAAATCCAATCTCACTTCGTGGTCTCCCACCCAGCTTATATCCAATTCGCGTTGGCGGGCATTGCTTTTGGGAGGCAGCTTGAAATAGTCGTCTTGCCCGAAAATAAAACTTTGTATATTCTCTTTTGCCAGTTCATCGGCTATGGCTTGTGCAATTTCGGATTTTCCGGCACCCGATTCGCCGGCAACGCTGATGGTGTAAGTCTCCTGTTTTTGGATTTCTCCGATAATGCGTTCTACTATTTGTTTCCCTGCTTTGCGGTGGTTCTCGTCTAAAATTAAAATATCTCCTTTCATTGTATCTATTTTGTGTTATCTATGCTTTTTACGGCAGCCTGTCTCCTTTGTTTCATCTTTACTTTAAGTCCGGAACACAATCTGCCGCTGCAAAGG
>WFZU01000186.1 GCA_015489405.1 Bacteroidales bacterium | reverse complement strand
AATACAGGTTATGGAGACTAACAAGTATGGATACAAGGGCGAACCCGTTACCTTAAAGGTTATCCTCTATCCTATTCCGACCGCGACTATAAGCGGTTCGGACACCCTCTTGGAAGGAAACAGCGGCACCAATAAAGTATCCATTGATCTGACCGGAACTGCTCCTTGGAAAGTGGTGTATAATGACGGGAAAAGAGATGTAACCATTGACAAGATTGATGCTGCTCCGTATGCGTTGCAAACCCGGCCTTTGGCATTTCCACCGGTAGAACATAATTTCACGTTGGTAAGTGTATCGGACGAGTCCGGTTGTAGCGGTTCTGTTTCCGGGGCTGCAAAGGTTGTGGTTGTTCCTCCCGTCAAAACGGGACCTATCATTCACAAATAGTGCATAAGACGACTATTTGCAAGACATTATATGCGTAAAAGGTGATTCTTGACAAATCACCTTTTTTTATATCTATACGTTTTTTCATTTACTTTTGCCGGCTATAAAAGTATGCAAAAAGATATTTCGACATATGATCCGAAAACGTATATCCTTATCAAAGGAGCGCGTTCCCATAATCTCAAAAATATTGATATAGCCATACCTAAGAATAAAATGGTCATCATTACGGGACTATCAGGTTCGGGGAAGTCGTCCTTGGCTTTTGACACACTTTATGCAGACGGGCAACGACGCTATATTGAGAGTCTAAGTTCTTATGCCCGACAATTTTTCGGAAAGATTCCAAAACCGGATGTCGATTATATCAAGGGAATTGCTCCTGCCATCGCCATTGAACAAAAAGTCAATAGCGTCAATCCACGCTCTACCGTAGGTACGAGTACGGAAATATACGACTATCTGAAACTTTTATTTGCCCGGATTGGCAAGACCTACAGTCCTCTTTCCGGCAAAGAAGTAAAAAGGGATCGCGTAAGTGATGTGGTGGACTATATCGTTCAATTGCCGGAAGGACAGAAGACCTATATCCTTGTTCCTTTGCGTCTTCCCGAAAACCGTAAATTCGAAGAACAACTAAATATTTGGCTGCAACAGGGTTTTAACCGCATCCTGTCCGGTAATGAATGGAAACGCATAGAAGAGACCAATCCGGTTGCAGATGGCGGACAGCCTACGTTTCTCTTGATAGACCGTTTTGCGGTAAAACATCACGACAATTCATTTGAAAATCGTTTGGGGGATTCTGTGCAACAAGCTTTCTACGAGGGACATGGCGAATGCATCGTCCGCACGGAAGGGAAAGAGGGAGTCTCGGAGAAGCAATTTTCCATTCATTTTGCCTTGGACGGCATGCATTTTGAAGAGCCGGGTGTCAATCTGTTTACCTTCAATAATCCATACGGAGCATGCAAAAGATGTGAAGGTTTCGGGTCTGTCATCGATATCAGTGAGGATTTGGTTATTCCCAACAAAAACCTGAGTGTCTATGACCGGGCTGTCGTCGCCTGGCGCGGGGAGAAGATGAGCCAATGGCAAAAAGACTTTATTTTGAAGTCCGCCGCTGTTTCGTTTCCTATTCACCGTCCTTATTCGGAGCTTAGCGAGAGGGACAAAAAGATTCTCTGGGAAGGAGATGAAAAGCATGACATTCACGGCATCTATGAGTTTTTCAGGATGCTGGAAGAAAATTCTTATAAAATACAGTACCGGGTGATGCTCTCCCGCTACCGGGGTAAAACAGTCTGTCCGGATTGCCGGGGCACACGGCTTCGAAAAGATGCCGGCTACATCAAAGTAGGCAAACGTTCCATTCAAGAAATGGTACTAATGCCTATCCGTGAATTGTTGGAATTTTTCAAGCATATTTCTTTGACAGAAAAAGAAATGGAAATTGCCGGTCGTTTACTGGAGGAAATCCGTAACAGGCTTCAATTTCTTAATGATGTCGGGCTGGGCTATCTCAATCTTAACAGAGCTTCCCGGACTCTTTCCGGCGGGGAATCACAACGCATTAATTTAGCCACCTCACTGGGAAGCAGTCTGGTCGGTTCGATCTATATTCTGGATGAACCTACTATCGGCTTGCACCCACGAGACACCCAAAATTTGATAGGGGTTCTTAAACGTTTGCGGGATGCCGGGAATAGTGTTATCGTCATCGAACATGATGAAGAGATGATGAGAAATGCCGATATGATTATTGACATCGGTCCCAAAGCCGGAATTTACGGAGGAGAAATCGTCTTCCAAGGGGATTTCCGGGATTTGGAAAAATCGAAAGACAGCCTTACGGCAAAATATTTGACAGGGCAACTTTCCATATCCGTTCCGCCGGAAAGAAGGAAGATAAAAGATTTCATCGAAATCAAAGGAGCTTCCTTACACAACCTAAAAAACATTAATATCAAGATACCCCTGAAAACTATCAGCGTCGTAAGCGGAGTCAGTGGATCGGGCAAAACCAGCTTGGTCAAAGGGGTTTTGTATCCTTCGATGCAGAAATTTTTTGACCAGGGCGGCATCGGTCCTTATACGGATATCGGCGGAGATTTGGTACGAATCAAGCAAGTAGAGATGGTTGACCAAAATCCCATCGGCAAATCCTCCCGTTCCAATCCGGCGACCTTTGTGAAAGCTTACGATGAGATACGACAACTATTTGCGGAACAAAAATTAGCCAGACAACGAAGATACCGGCCGGGCTATTTCTCTTTCAACATTGATGGCGGAAGGTGTCCCGAATGTGAAGGAAACGGAGTCATCAAGGTAGAGATGCAATTTATGGCGGATATTTATCTAAAATGTGAGACCTGTCAGGGGAAACGTTTTAAGGAAGAAGTGTTGGAAATTAAATTCAAGCAGAAGAATATTGCAGACATTCTGGATATGAGTATCTCGGAAGCGCTGGATTTTTTCAATGAACATCTCAACGAAAGTAAATATTGCCGCCGAATCATTGAAAAACTTTCTCCGCTTGCGGAGGTTGGATTGGGCTACTTAAAACTCGGACAATCTTCCAATACGCTCAGTGGAGGTGAAGCACAGCGCATCAAACTAGGCTTTTTCCTATCCAAGGGATTTGCCCATACTCCCACCCTTTTCATCTTTGATGAGCCGACAACGGGTCTCCATTTTCATGACATTCGAAAGTTGTTGCATACTTTTGACGCATTAATAGAGAGAGGGCACAGTGTACTCATCATTGAACACAATCCCGATGTCATAAAATATGCGGACTGGGTGATTGATTTGGGTCCCGGGAGCGGTGATCAAGGTGGAGAGATTGTCTTTGAAGGGAGACCGGAAGATTTGATTCGTTGCAAAAAATCTATTACAGGGAAATATCTTACAGCTAAAATCAAGTAAATATGAAGTGGGTTTTCACGCTATTTATGATTTTTTTATTACATATTGGCTCACAAAGTCAAATGTTTGTGGGGATCTCCGTCAGCGGTATTGCATTTCATCCCCAAAAGAGTGAAAACGCCGGGATTTACAAATGGCGTTTGGACAAAAAAGGCAAACTCGTGGGATTTGCAAGCATCTCTGTTGTAGCAACTTATCATATAAACAAGTTTATCGGAATCAAAGCTGTGCAGTCCATTATTCTTCACGACTGTGCGGGACAATTTGCCGGATTGAGCCATATCGGAATTGACTTTCATGACGACATTATCGGCTGGGAAAACCCAAATCACCAATGGAGTTTCAGCTTCGGTCCCCTGTTTTACTACCGGAAAGGATGGCACAATAATAAAAAATACCGGCAAACACCGAATTTCCTTAAACTAAGTAAAAACCGGCAATGGGAAAGCAAATTTGTATGGTATGGGGGGCAAATTCAATATGATTACCGGTTCGAACACGGGGGAACATTTAACCTGAATTTTCTTCCCGGATTTCCGTACCTGTACACATTCGGGATAGGCGGGAGCGTAGGCTCAATGGGCAATATTGAGAGAAGGTAAAAGTTCGTCAAGAAAAGAACGAATTAATTGCGGAAAAGGATATTTCTTCAATTGATGCAGATATACTAATTGCCACTCATTGTGCATCGAAGGGAAAGTACCGGTTTCAAGCACGTAAAAGCGTGCTATTATCTTCTGGTGCGAAAGCGTATGTTTGATTATCTTGGACACACTTAGGGGAGAAGAAGACTGAAAATAGCCGGAATATTGCGAACGCAATCGTTCTAGCGAATATGGACGGGTGGTTTCTATGAGCGGAAATTCGAAAAGCTTTTGCCATATATCTTTCTCCTTCCTTTGTGTGATAAACGTTTGCCCTTGATGAAGGAAGATGAAATAGTGGAAATATCTGTTTTTCAGTTTTTTACCGGAGATTTTTAGCGGGAGCGTATCCACCTTTCCGTGTTTAAAGGCAAAACATCCGGCACGCAAAGGGCAAGCGGAACAATCCGGGCTAGCCGGTGTACATTGTAAAGCTCCGAACTCCATAATCGCTTGATTAAATTCAGCCGGGTCGGCATTCACAATATGTTGCTGCAACAAACGCTTGACCTCTGCAAGCCCCTTGGGATCGTTTTTGGGTTCAAAAATTCCAAAATAGCGACTATACAGCCGGAAAACATTACCGTCCAAAACGGGAGTTGATTCGCCGAAGGCAAAAGAAGCAATAGCGGCAGCCGTATATTCCCCTATGCCTTTGAGACGGATAATCTCCTTGTAGGTAGCAGGGAAACGGTTGTCCAATTCAAAGAAAATCTTGCGGGCGGAAGCGTGCAAATTTCGAGCACGGGAATAATATCCCAAGCCCTGCCAATAGTTGAGCACTTCCCTCTCCTCCGCTTTAGCCAATTGTTCGACCGTAGGGAAACGTTGCAAAAAGCGTTTATAATAGCCTTCCATTTGTGCGACCCGGGTCTGTTGCAACATTATTTCAGAAAGCCAAATACGGTATGGGTCACGGATATTGCGCCACGGCAGTTGCCGCTGATTTTCCTTGTACCACGCTACAATATGACCTACAAAATCCATAAAGCTATTGTGCAAGCGAATATTGCAAGGCAAATCCTCCGAATGAATTGGCATTCACATATTGTGAAGGAAGGAAAGGATTATTGAAGATGCGATCGTAAAACAGCGAAACTTTCAAAGACTTGCTGAGTTGATAATCGGCATTAAATTTAGTAGAAATCTTCTGCATACCTGCCGAAATTTGATTGAGGTCCGTATCAATAGCTCTCAGCACGGTTTTATTCTCATTAACTCCAATATCCAATTTAAGAATCAAATCACTCTGAATAAGACGTGCGGAGCCGGCACCCTTGGATTTTATCTTAAACCTCAAATCCTTGATGGTATATCCGACCCCCATCGTGAAAACGTTGTTGGTAATCTCCGTCAATTGGTTATTGGTAAAACTCAATGAGAGATTGCGGGAACGTTTGTATTGCACATTCAGGTTGAGACTGTTGTTCATTTTCATTTGGAGACCAATCAGAGGCTCAAAACTTTCCATAATATTGACCACTCCGAATTCATATTTGGAGAAATAACTTCCATTGACCGGATTGATGTTTACCGGCACTTCCATTCCGGCAAACATCTCGGAAGCGTAGTTAATGCTCCGTTGATAACTATTCAAACCGTAGGAAGATTTATAGCGGTGGTTGATAGTAAAAGATTTAAAAAAGCGCTTAAAGAAATCAATCTTCGATAGACCTTTGTAGCTAATCTCCCAGTTGGGCAATGGAATCATTTTGAAAGGATTGAGTTTGGTAAGGTTAGGGTCTTGTCCCGTATAGGCGGCAGTAAATGCGGGCAGCATTACATCCTGGGAATTGGGACCGTATCCTTCGGGATAACCGGTTTCGGGGTCGGTCGCAATAGTACGCGGGTCGTTTTCGGCAATTCGTTCCGCCATCCGGTGTCTGTACTCCTTGAAAGTCTCAAAATATTGCGAACGTTCACCGTCAAGGCTTCCGCCAAAGGCGGTACCCCAAGAAATGGTAGAAATTTGGAAACTACCGCTTTCCATAAAGTTGCTTTTGTTCCAATCGTTAATATCTTGGTCGAAAGTATAGAAAGCGGTCTGATTGCGACTAAATGTCCGGTTTATATTCAGCTTAATTTTGAAATCCGGGAAAGGCTCTACCGTAGCGCGTCCCGACATAGACTCATTGTATTGCGTCAGATAAGGTGTATTCAGTTCGGAACTTCTGACTAACCATTGGTTAAAATATGCAGGATCGCCCGGTTGATAACCAAAGAGGAATTCATATCCCGGAGCTTTCAAAGCCCAATCGTTACCGAAGGTACCCGGGTCGGGTTGAAAGCCGGGAATCGTAGTCCCTTCATTAACGCTATACGTAAAGTTCACTTTCTTCACTCCCAGTACCGCACGAATAGCCGTCGTGTAGGCAATCTTAAAGTAATTGACCTTGTCCTCCTCCTCTTTCTTTTTCGCCTTCTTGTCCTTTCCATCCTTGGAATCATCTTTACCATCCTTGGTATCACCCTTTTTCTTTCCGTTCTTCTTCTTTTTCTTCTTTCGCTGTCTCTTCAAGGTCTTTTTCAGGAATTTCGATTTGTTGTATAACTTTTTAAAGTCGAAAGTGCCGTTGAGATTATAATTCCTGTTGTTAGCAATGATACTTCCCAATTTTTCTTTCATAGAGACCGGAGCCGCATTCCATTGATAAGTAGTCTGGTAGCCGGCGGTCGAACTAATCCAATCCAGCATGGGGATTTTGCTGAAAGGCAAAGTATAATTAAGGCTGGCATTATGGTCATAATGTTTTTTTGTACCTCCACGCAACAATTCTTTTTTCACGGAATCCCTCTTCATCTCCACGGTATATACTTCCCCGTTGACGGCATATATATCGTGATAGTCTTCGGTAGGCGAGCCCGGCAATTCATTGATAAAACTCACCGTGTTAGAAGCAAAAGTAAAGTGAAGGGATTGCGTGAGGTCATACGCAAAATTAAAGTTTTGTTTCCAATCCCAAGTTTTCATAAAATTGGGAGCCATATTGATAAGTCCAAAGCTTTTGTTGCGAAGCAAACGAGCATTGGAAGTCCTCGTCATATCGGTAGAGTAAGAAATATTTTTCGGCAATAAAAAGAAGTTGAAATCTTTCAAAAACAGCAAGGCTCGTGTCTTTTTAATAAAGCCGATTTTAGCAAAAGGCTTGATAGGTTTGGTCTTAAAAGAATAGGCATAAGCCAGAGAACCGAAATATTGACGCTGGCGGTCATACATCAAATCAATATTGGAATGCTCTACTTCGGAGAATGAATAGGAAGCCGTAATATTGGAAAGGTCATAGAAATGGTTTTTGCTTCTTTTTTTCTTTTTCGCCGCTTTTATTTTCGGTCCATTTGCTCCGGGTTGAGGGATGGTAGGTCTAGATTTTGTGCGGGCATTTTTCTTAAACTTCACATTCATGAAGTTGATATTCTTCCTTTTCGTAATATCCATAGTCATCTGCCGGATAGAATCCCTTTCTTGTGCCGTAGGAAACGAATTGATTTCTTCGGACAAATCCAGGTCCGGGTCCAGAGGATTGTATTTGGGGGAAATGACCGTCTGTGAGAAATCATAGTGCATCGGTAAAGAAAGCCCGATAGCTTTGGGGAGCAGTTTACCCAAATCCAAATTAGTAGCTACATCAAACTGGGAAACCCCTTCGAGCTGAATCTCATTGACTTTTTTATCAATGCTGGCAAACCAAGGAGAACTGTACATACCCGACACCGCGACATTTCCCAAGTCGGCTAAATTGACCGAAGCCCGGGAACGCGCCGCCCAACCGGTCTTGGAGTTGAAATCCGTCAATCGCAACTCATTCACCCAAATTTCGGCAGATTTTGAAAGTCCGTCATCATCAATAGTCTGCTCATTTTTACGCGGGTTTCGTATTCCTATCATGATGCTTTTAACATCGCTGATAGCCGGATTTCCAAGTATCGTAACAATGTTTTTACCGTCATAAGCGCGGTAGGGAGTAGTGATAGAGATAGAGTTGTCCCCTGTCCGCATGGCTTTATTCCGTTCTTTTTTATAATTGACCAATTGGGCTAAATCTATATTCAACTCATTGTCTGCCGGCCAAATATCTTCCGGAGAGGCGGTTCCCCAAGGGGTAAAAGTCAAAGGGATTTCGTAATCATAATAATTTTGAGTAAAGTCCGATCCGATACGGACAAAGAGGCTCAAATCACCGTATTTCAGGATGTCATTCTCATTCATTTTCTCGGCGTGGACAAACATTTTGAGCTTTCCGTATTGCCGGAGATCAAGGTCGGTCGTCTTATAGGCGGCGACCACTGCCCCGTCATCCAAGTCGGTAACCTTGATGGACAGCGCCTGTTCGTTCATTTTTGTCAACTTGGTAATAGAGACATTCTTTTCCCGTACTATTCCCGGAGGCAAGACATAAGGAACCGGATAGCGGGTCGAATTTTCTTCGATGCTCACGGCAG
The DNA here is from genome assembly GCA_015489405.1 of Bacteroidales bacterium. GTDB lineage: Bacteria > Bacteroidota > Bacteroidia > Bacteroidales > S143-32 > S143-32. Next base: position 4,870 of record WFZU01000186.1, on the reverse strand, counting down.
AGAGGTCCATTCGCGTTCCGTTAGGGTCGCTCGTAACGACATTTTCTCCCGGCGACAGCAGGTCTTCGGGATTAGGATACGTCCTCCACTCTCCCCTCACCAAATCCAAGGTTGCAAAGCGCAATACTACCGGTTTGCTAAATCCTCTCAAAAACATTCGCATAAAGCGGATAGAACGGAAATCACTGATATTTCCAACCACTTTGCTGTAATTTCTAATCGGAATTTTAAATTGATACCAATTTACAGTCGCTTTGTCTCCATTAGCAAAAGTGGTGTTCCCTTCCCGGATGTCGGTAACGTAATTTTTCCCAATCTGCAATTGATCGGGTCTCAGATTAATTTTATATTGATAATACCGCTCACTCTCGCTCAAGGTGTTATCCCCGTTGATATCCTCCGCATCCGGTTGGTGCGAATTGCCCATAAAAACATCGGCACCGTTAGATTCGGGAGAATTGCCGTCGGGACCGCGATAGTTTTTGTACCGTTGTAAAATACTCCCGTTGTACAAGGGGTCTTGATCATAGTCATCGCCCCGGAAATGATGAAAGTTGTCAGCCGAGGGGTCTTCGTTGGCATTTTGATAAGCCTTGGAAGAAGTGCCGTATAAAGCTTGGATTTTGGCGATATAAGGATACCTTGTCGAATCTTGGGCACTACCGTAGAAGAAGAGTTTCTCTTTGTCGGTAGGCAGTCCGTCATAACCGACATCCTGATATTTTCTACTTCCCAGATCATTGGAAAAAGACTCGACAATATTCAGCTTATCGGGGATAATCCCCCAAGCGGTAGTGTCAAAATTTTCGCCATTATCGTCCGCCGTGGTGGGAAGACCGTTTTCAAAAGATTTTCTTGAATCTTTCAAAATATCTTCCGAAATATCGCCCAGATCGAAGTACAACTCTCCCCCGCTTCCATCATTCGGCGAACCTTCCGCAAAGGGGTCCATCATCCAAAACTCTATATACTCGACGTTGGCGGCTTCAAAATCACTGGTCTCTACGGCTCGCATCATTCCTGCCCAGCGGCTAGCCGGCTCATTCAATGTTCCGTCGGCATTAAGCCCCGCAGACACGGCGGAAGGCTCCACATCATAATTGTAAGGTCCTCTTTCCTTCGGATAATAAGCCACATCCAAGACAGCAATATTCGTCGGTTGTGTAGCATCAATATCTCGATTGGGAAATACCTCGGTTTGCAATACTTGCCGTACAAAATGATTGGACAAGGAGTCGTCGGTTATTCCTTCCGGTCGTAAAGTAGTATTTCGTGCATAAAAAACGGTATTGTCAATAACGTACCAAGACAATTTAGCACGATTGAAACCGCTGACCACACCATCTTGCAAAGCTTCGGGAAAGAGTTCGTTTTGATTTTGCGGGACACTTGCCAAATGCCATTGGTTGGGCATACGCATATCAATGCTGGACTTCGTACCTTCAAAATCATCAATGTAAGATATACCTTCCTTGCCCACCGAACGATGATGTCCCGGAATAAAGTGAGCAAACTCACCGTCCACAGAGACCGTGGATTCCTGCGAAGTACTGTAAAAAGGCAATTTATCAATGATTTTGCTAATCATCCGAGATTTGGTCTGATAAGCATAATCCACGCCCCAGATTGTATTGCTGATAGGATCGTCTCCGTAATTTACTTTCTGGGTAATAGGTCTTTCGGAGAGATTCATCAAAGTTGCGCCAAGGTGAATGTCCTTGTTGACATCATAGTCGAGATGGGTACCCATCAACCTCTTAGTGATAACGTTAAACATGTCTTTGCTTTCCAAGGAGACATTGATAGGAGTTCCCGAATTCAGAATCCCTTCATTGATGATCCGGACTCTACCCAAGGTATAATCTACCGTATAATCCACATTTTCAGTCAGTTGAATGCCACCGGCAGTAACTTGAACAGAGCCGCGCGGGATATTCAAAGCATGCAAGTCAATTTCATTGCCGGACTGTGATTTATAATAGCCCGAGAGTTCAAATTTGTTTTTTTCCGTATATTTCTCCGCAGCGGTTTTAGTCAATCTATACAATTCGTCAAAACAGTATTTATCCGCTAAATCGCCGGCGCCCAATTTCGTCAGCGTATCCCTGAGATAACTACCGAAAGGCTCCAAGACGGGGAAAAAGATTTCGCCTTTTTGCGATTCTATGGTACCGCCCGCACTTGCCGCCTGATCCACAAAATCAAACATTCCATCCGGATACGGAGACTGCTGCGCATCCAGATTATCCAGGTTAAAAACGTGCAACAAAGGCACCCCCTTAAAAGGACCTTCTTCAAAATAGCCCGCCGGCACACTTCCTTCGTTTCCCGAATAGAGAATATTCAAGATAAAATCTTCGGCATTCACTTGATAGGCATTCAAAGAATACACGTTCTTCATCATCAAATCCCACAAAGGACTCTCCACATCTACATAAGTACCCCGCAATAACTTCACTGCCAAGGCTTGGTCGCCGGTAATTCCTTGATCTGAAAATTCTCCCACTTGATAGACCGTCGAATCCCCTACCACCTGATATTGATAAGCAACCGCCAATGCCTGGTCGGGATTGAGATGAACGTTAAGCGAGATAAAACCTAAGCGTGAATTAAGCGTATAGTCATTGGGGTCCAGACGTTTCGCCAATTCAATCTTTTCAAAATCCGAATTGGGATTCAATCCCAAAGAGAGGAGGTAGGAATTGACATTGTCCATATTCCGGATCTGGCTTGAATCTACTACGTCGAACAGATTATTTGCCCGGTTATCCGGGAAATCATAGGGATATCCGGGAGTCTTGTAGAAAATATCATTGCGCAAGATAGCAGCCGTATCGGTTTCACCCAAATCGGTAAAAGCGACAATATTCCGGTTTTCCGTTACCGCCGGTCCGATATTGGTAACCCAAACTTCCACTTTGTTAATGGTTACCTTAGAGTTAATCAGACGTAAATCTTTCAGTGACCTCTCGTAGGTATCGCGAAAATAATGATTGAGGAAAAAGTGTTTATTTTCTTCGTATTCATCGGCGTGAATCAAAAATTCGTTACGCATCCCGCCACCTTCAACGGCAACGGATTTACTTTCGCCCCGTTGTTCGGAAAACACTGAAGTAACGGACAAACGTCCGAATTTTAATTTGGTCTTAATACCAAAGAGACTTTGACTGCCGGTAATCAAGGTACTGTTGAGCGGAAGGCTGACATTTCCGGCTTCAATAGACTGAATGATTTCATCCTCACTTCCGGTGTAGCCCAATTTCAATTTATTTTCAAAATTGAAAGTCGCCTTGGTGTTATAATTGAGGTTAAAACCGATTTTGTCGCCGATACTGGCGTGCAAACTCATATTAATGTCCTCTTTGAAATCAAAATTCACCTGGCGGCGCAGTCTTTCGGGCGTATCGGGATTGTCCGTTCTATCACCCCGCAGACCGAATTTTAGAGTAACATTTCCCGAAGGGCGCAAGTCAATCGAATGTCCGCCGAAGACTTTATCAAAAGCCTTTCCGCCGATATAGATAGAGGGTATAATTCCATTGCTGTTACCGGTCCCTGCTGCCGCAGAACGCTCCCGCCAATACTCTTTCAACGATTTATCCAGATCTATCTTCCGGTAATCTCCCAGGTCAAAATAGGAAGGCGTACGGTATTCGAGATTTCCTATGCGGGGCGCTACTTTATAAAGCCCGGTCTCCGGATCATACTCCACTTGGGTCTGCAGACTGTCCGGGTCGCCGAGATACATTGGGTTGGAAGGGGAATCGCCCGAATAAAAGTTCTCCTCTCCGGGCAACGGATAGACCATCGTGGAGTCCAGCGAATCCCCTCCGAAAACGATGCGCGGAGGAAATAAAAACTTACCTTGCGTATGAAAATTATCCGCCAGAAATACATTGGCATTTCTACCGGGCACAAGAAATGAATAAAAGACAAACAGGCTTACAAGGGCTAAACTATTTAGTATAAATCTCCTCAGTTTCAATACAATTGCTTTTTATTATTCGATTAAACAAAGATACCCTCACACTACATCATCTGTAAGGCTTCCTTGATTATTTCTTCAACTTCCATCTTACGACCGGAATTTTTCAATACCTTGTCCACGGCTCTTGCGGCTTGCAACTTATTAAAGCCCAAGACAACCAAGCCTGATAACGCTTCATTGCGTTGTGTATTGTGTGAAACGGTAGAAATTTCCGCATCGATAAGTGTTTTTGCAAATTTATCTTTCAAATCGATGATAATACGTTGTGCAGACTTCTTTCCGATACCTTTTACGGATTCCAATATATGGGGCGTGTTTTGGGTTATGGCTTCCAGCAATTGAGCCGTGTTCAGCGAAGATAAAATCAACATTGCCGTGTTGTTGCCTACTCCCGAGACGGAAATAAGATGCCGGAATATTTCCCGTTCCTGTTGTTCGGCAAAGCCGAATAACTCAAAACCTACCGGTTTGGTAGCCTCATTTTTAATATTATGGTGCAAAAAAAGCCGTATATTTTCTTGGTCTTTCAAACGTTCAAAAGTGTTCAGAGATATCGTAATCCGGTATCCAATCCCGCCTGCCACTACCACTGCATAAGCAGAGTGTTTCTCTACCAATTTACCTTCAATAAATTCATACATAGATGAAATGCTGTTGTATTTTTCAACCCGCAAAGATAAGGTATTTATTATATCCAAAAATATTATTTCCATTTTCACACTCCCCTAAATTTTCAAAAAGCAACGGATAAAAAAAATCATAAAAGGGCATCTTTCCATACTATCCTACATAGAGTCTGTCTATAATGTCCAATAACTGCGTTACGCTCATACTCAAAACTTCATTGACAAAAGTCAACTCCTTGATTTTGAGTATTTCGCA
>WFZU01000185.1 GCA_015489405.1 Bacteroidales bacterium | reverse complement strand
TATTTAGAGCTTGTCTATAATGTCCGACTTCTGCGTTACGCTCGTTCTGAAACCAGTCATTGACGTAAGTCAACTCCTTTGCTTTCAGAACTTCACAAGCCTTGAATTCGAACATTCTAGCTCAAGCTCTTGACTTTATAGACAGACACTATTTATGTACAAACCCATTGTATAATTGCACCATTGTATAATTGTACCATTGTATCATTGTATAATTGTATCATTGAACAATCAGGGCTACAAAGATTTCACTCCTGCGGAGTGGTGTTTTTCAATGGAGACTTTTGACTTTAAGGACAAGCACCATTTACGACTTGGATGTATTCCCAAACTTTCTTTTGTATTCGGTAAAGGTATATCCGGTCTCTTTTTTAAACAGGTTGGATAAATAATGAACGCTGCTGTAGTCCATCAGATAGGCTATCTCACTCAACGTATATTCATCTTCGAGTATCATCAGCTTGATTTTCTCAATTTTTTTTTGGATAATATAGCGTTCGAGCGTGCATCCTTCGTGTTTGGAAAAAAGTTTTGCGAGGGTAGGAAAAGACAATCCGGTCTTTCCTACGAGATATTCGGATTTGCGGACGATAGAGTCTGCATTATTCATTTCAAAAATCAATTCGTAAACCGCCCTTTTGATGGTTTCGACTATTTCCAACTCTCTGGATTGTATTGGGATAAATCCCAAAGCGGTTAAGAATTTCCGGATGTCTTCAAAAGAGGTTTTTGCAGGAGAATAGGCAATCTCAATTCTATTTTCCTGTATCCGTACGAGCTCAAAATCTTGTGTCTCCATCGCTAATTCCAGCAAGCGCCGGCAACAATCGCAATGAAAGTTTTTCAGACTCAAAGATATGTGCTTCGTTTTTTTCATCTCTCTTTGGACGATATGTTTGACAAATTGTTTAAATCACTTTTAAAAAAAAACACCGGTTAAATATTAGAACGCATAGCTTCGACCGGATCCATTTTGGATGCGGTGTATGAGGGGGCAAGCCCGGACAGAAGTCCTATTAAGACAGAGACCAAGATTCCCAACAGGATATTGAAGAGTGTCAATGTCAGCGGAAAGGGCATCAAGGTATTGGCAACCGAAATAAGAATCCAAATAAGTATCAATCCGGCGATTCCTCCGAACAAGGAAAGAAAGACGGACTCAAACAGAAACTGGAATAAAATAAAGAAACGTTTGGCACCGAGTGCCATTTGTATCCCAATCTCGGCGGTTCTTTCCTTGACGGAGACAAACATAATGTTGGCGATGCCGAAGCCTCCTACCAGGAGGGAAAACCCGCCGATCATCCATCCGGCAAGGTTGAGAATCCCGAAAAAAGAGTAAAACTGCTCGGTAATCATACTCATCTCATTGATGGCGAAGTCATCATCCGCCTTGGGTTTAAGCCGGTGGATAGCGCGTAGCAGCATCCGTGTCTCGCTTTTGACAATAGCGGGCTCGATGCCGGATTTGGGTTTTATGACGATTTGCGCATTGCCTTTTTCCCGGAGATTTACCATTTGTTGCAAAAAAGTAACGGGAATCAAAATATTATTTCCTTTGTCCGGTCCCAGATTGCTGCTCCCGGATGTTGCGGTAACGCCTATGACCCGTAATTTTCTGCCCATAAAACGAATATTTTTCCCGATGGGATTTTTTCCCAACAGTCTTCCGGCTATTTTCCCGCCGGCGATAGCCACATTAGCCCCGGATTTGGCTTCCCTTTCGGAGAAATAGCGTCCGGTGGTAATATCTATTGAAAGGATTTTGCCGTATTCGTATGAAACGCCCATAATCGTGGCATTTTCGACCGTCTTTTCTTGATGTTTCACCTTCTTGCCATCCATCTGATACGTATAGGCGACCGCCTCATAGGTCGTATTCCGTTCGGCCAAGCTTTGCATATCTTGGTAGGACGGATTGGGACGTTGAATGTATTTCCACCATTCATTTTTCCCGTTTTCTTTCTTCCAAGGGAATTTCCCCACGAAGATAATATCCTGCCCCAATTCATTTAAACTTTTTTCGATCGTGATTTTCATCGAATCAAATACGGTCAAGACCGAAATGACCGAAAAAATACCGATACTTATTCCCAAAAGGGACAAAAACATACGCATCTTATTAGAGACAATGGAAGCCCACGAAAACCGGAGACTCTCATACAGTAATTTGAAAAAGACACGTAGCATAATCTATTTTTTACAAAGGGGCAAATGTAAATATATTTTCCCTTGGGAATGCCCTTCTTTTTCATTCAATTATTAATTGTAACTTTGCCCGTCCGGAAAGAGAGAACATCTTTTGTATTTTGACGGCATATTTATCTAACATTCAAACAGTAAACGGATGAGATTTTTTTTACTTTTTTTCATTAGCCTGTTTGCGGCTATCAGTTTGGAAGGGCAGGATTTGTATTTCCCCCGGGAGTTCAGGGTTTCTTACGATAAAGGATTTCGTACGAAGGACGGAAAACCCGGTGAGAACTATTTCGTCAACAAGGCTTCTTACACGATTTCGGTAGATTTCAATCCGGCGGACGGACAGCTTTCCGGAGAAGAAGAGATCGTCTATTACAACCACAGTGCCGACAGTCTTTCTTCCTTGGTTTTCAAACTCAATCAAGACTATTTCAAGAAAGGCGAGGCTCGTGACTTTGGTGCCAATCCGGAAGATTTGCACGATGGGGTCAAAATAGAAAGTATGGCGGTCAATGGGAAAAGCTATACGGATAAAGATATCCACCGTAGTCAGACGCTTGCCGTCCTTTCTTTGGACACACCCATCGCTCCTCATTCGACAGCCCGGATATCGGTCCGCTGGCAACTTTCCTATCCGCAGAAGACCACCCTCCGCAATGGCAAATACGATACCAATACTTTTTTTGTCGGCTATTGGTATCCACAAATTGCCGTTTATGATGATATTTTCGGATGGGACAAAATACCCTATACCGGCAGGCAAGAGTTTTATAATGATCATTCGGACTATGAGGTTTCTATCCGGGTACCTTCTCCCAATGTTGTCTGGGCAACGGGAAGAATACAGAATGCTGCGGAAGTATTTTCGCCGGCTGTCGTGCGCCGCTACGAACAAGCGCTGCATTCGCCGGAAGTTGTCCATATCATTGCCGCCGGTGATACAGCGGAAAATATCCTTAGCGCACAGGCGTACCACACGTTCAAGTTTCTTGCCAAGGGCGTTCCCGACTTTTCGTTCGCCACCTCTGACCATTATGTATGGGATGCTTCCACCTTAAAGCTGAAAAACGGGAAAGAAGTCCTTATTGCAGCCGCTTACAACGAGAAAAATACTCTGTGTGATACAGTGGCAGCTTGGGCGCGCAAAGCGATTGCCTATTTCTCCGGTTCTGTTCCCGCTATTCCTTTTCCGTATCCTTCAATGACGGTTTTCAATGGCGGCGGAGCTATGGAATATCCGATGATGGTCAATTTGACCACGGTGGCTGACGAATGCGGCTTGTCCTACGTGCTGGCGCACGAAATCGGACATACCTATTTCCCTTTTGCCGCAGGCACTAACGAAACCGTATATTCGTGGATGGACGAAGGGCTGATTAATTATTTTCCGCGTTATGCGGCTCGTAGCATCAAAAGAGGTTGTAATTATTTCAAAAATATGCTGGATGGCTATACCGGAAAAGCCGGACAATATTATGATATGCCGATGATGGTACCGGCGAATGTTGCCCACGACAATCGCGCCTACCGGCAACTTTCCTATTCACGCCCTTCCTTTGCCTTTTACCAACTGACGCAATATCTCGGAGATAGTGTGTTTTTTGCCGCTTTGCGGAATTTTTATTCCGTGTGGAAAGGCAAACATCCGTATCCTTACGACTTCTTTTTCTCCTTCAATACTTTTACCGGACAAAATTTAAACTGGTTTTGGAAAGCTTATTTTCAAGATTTCAGCTATCCGGATTTGGTGATTGAGAAGGCGGATTATAAGGATGGAAAATTATTTATCACGCTGCGCAATGCCGGAGGAATGCCGGTGATGACAAGGGTGCATCTGACTTTTGCGGACGGCACCCGTAAAACTTTTACCGAGCCTTTGACTATCTGGAAGGACAAGACCGAGGTTCAATTGGTTTATGCGACGGACAAGCCCAAGGAAATCATCATCGGAGATGAGCTGAATCCGGATAAATATCCCGCAGACAATTCTTATTCTTTCCCGTCCGGCTCTAAAATTCCGCGGTAGCGAAATGTTTGTCGCACAACTCCGGGATGGAGATTACATTTGTTTAATTAGAGCTTGTCTATAATGTCCGACTTCTGCGTTACGCTCGTTCTGAAAC
>WFZU01000184.1 GCA_015489405.1 Bacteroidales bacterium | reverse complement strand
GTCTGGTAGTGAATAAGAAATTTGTTTCTCCCGCTACGCTCAAGCTTTTTGAGCAGGAGACTATCAAACTTCCTGTATGGGATCCGATGTTTGCACCGGAGGATTAAAAGCTGTAAATAGTGTCTGTCCATAAAGTCAAGAGCTTGAGCTAGAATGTTCGAATTCAAGGCTTGTGAAGTTCTGAAAGCAAAGGAGTTGACTTACGTCAATGACTGGTTTCAGAACGAGCGTAACGCAGAAGTCGGACATTATAGACAAGCTCTAAATAAGGTGTGCCGGTTTATTTTTGAGATAGTATATTTGGTATTATGATTGTTATGGTTTTGAAGCAGGTAGAATCCTCATGATTTAGAAGTGCCGGGGATTATCAGGGTGCCTCCGCTCGAATCCCGCTTTGCGCCGGTTACCGAAGCGAAAGTATTGATTTCTCCCCGCAGTTTCAACACTCCCAGAAATGCGAAGACCAGCGCTTCTTTAAAGTTTACCAACTTCTCACCGGGGATGATAAGAGTTACTTGTGGAGACAAGGCGGCAATTCTGTTCATAAGATGCCGGTTAAAACTTCCCCCTCCGGTAAAGAGCACTTCGCCCCGGAGAGTCTTCATGGCGTCAGAGATTTGTTCGGCGCTGTGTTCGGTATAAGTGGCTATCAAGGTTTCCGTTTTGAGTCCGCAAGCTTCCAGCAAAGGGAAAATATGCTCTTCTACCCATTCCCTGCCTAATGATTTCGGAGCTTTCCTCCGGTAATAATCCAGGGCGTTTAATTCTTCTAATAGCGATTGATCTACGTCTCCATGTGCAGCGATTTCCCCGTCTGAATCATATTCTTTACCCAGTTTTGCGGCAAGATAATTCAATACAATATTAACAGCGCTAATGTCCCAAGCGATGCGTTTATGATTTTTTTTACAGGAAATATTGGCGAAGCCGCCCAAATTGATGCAGGCGGCATAATCTCCGAAAAGCCATTCATCTCCGGCGGGTACTAAGGGCGCTCCTTGTCCGCCCAACAAAACATCCAACTTGCGGAAATCATAAATCACGGGAAGCGAACAGGACAGGCTCAAGGCGCTGCCGTCGCCAATCTGCTTCGTCATTCCCCGCAGGGGCTGATGAAATACAGTATGCCCATGGGATGCGACCGCATCTACTCTGAGGTCGAGTTCCTTGACAAAACGGCGAACTTGTTTGCCTAAAAAGAAGCCGTATTCAATATCTAAAATCTCCAATTCTTCTCCGGACAACAAAGCCGCTTGTGCGAGGCGTTTTTTCCATTCGCCGGAATAGGGGAGCGTATGAGCCTCTACAATATCATAGTGCCAACTGCCATCGAAAGAGAATTGGCAATAAGCCATATCCAAGCCGTCCAATGAGGTGCCGGACATCAATCCTATCAGGGAATACCTTTCTTTTCTCATGTCATTCAATTTTCAAAAAATCATCCGGGAAACCGGTATCCAAAGAGCAAACGGTGATATAATAATCCTGCCAACGGTATTCTCTAAATGCCGGTTTTGGTTGCTCTTTCGCACTATCGTGAACAATGCTTGGACGGTCGCCTCCGGCAGGTATTACATCGAAACTTTGCAAGTCTGCCGGAAGACTTCCGCCCTTCCATTTGATATAGGCTTCTTTGTGCGTCCAGAGACGGAAAAACAGGTCTTTTTGTTGGTCTTCCGGAGTTGACATTATCAGTCGGTGCTCTTGGGGATGAAAAAAACGTTTGGACAAAGCCAAAAAATCGACTTCCTTTTGTCTTTCTATATCGATACCTACCGCCTTTTTACTTATTGCCACGACAAGGAAAGTATTGGAATGGGAAAGATTAAAATACAGGGAGCGGTCTTTCAGGCAGGGCTTCCCGTTTTCATTTTTCCCGAAATCATCGTCCGTAACTTCCAGATGATAATATTGCTTCAATATTTTCTTTAAGTAAGACTTTGTAAACTTCTTTTTTTCAGGACTTTTCTCTTTTCCGAAGGATATGTTTTCCGGATATTCTATCAGGTATATTTCCATTCGTTTTGCGTATTAATATTCTTTTCAGATAAAGTTAAAAATCTTTTTTCCGTTATTTATGAAAACAATTTTCTTCCGCTACGGTACAACAGCTTTATTTCAACTTTGTTTGCCATATATAGCCTTGAAGAAAGAGGGGCATTTTTTTCTATGGGACATTTCTTTGTGAAAGCCTTCCTTTCCGCTTGCCTCTTTTATCCTCGAGATACAATTTTCCTGTCCGGTATTTCATAAAAGTATATCTCACCGCCGGGGGCTACTGATTTTTTTCACTAATATATTTCCGGAACAAAAGTGCGCTCTTCAATGGGTGGGCGGACGTAGCCTTTGGATTTGGGGCGTGGAGGAAGTTCTATTTTTTCCAGCGGAATTTCCTCGTAAGGGATTTGCGTCAAAAGGTGGCTAATCATATTCAGACGGGCGCGTTTTTTATCATCGGCATTTACGACAAACCAAGGAGATTGTTTGGTGTCCGTGTATGCGAACATATTGTCGATAGCTTCGGAATATTCTTCCCAAAGATTGTATGATTTCAGGTCAATGCTGCTAAACTTCCAGCGTTTTGTAGGCTCTTCCAGGCGGGCTCTAAAACGTTTTTCCTGTTCTTCGGCACTTACCGAAAACCAATATTTAAGCAGGATAATCCCGTCTCTGATAAGCATTCTTTCAAAGTTGGGACAGGAGCGCAAAAATTCCCAATATTGATCGTTATTGCAAAATCCCATAACCCGTTCTACCACAGCACGATTGTACCAACTCCTGTCGAACAACACGATTTCGCCGGCGGAGGGCAGATGTTGAACATAGCGTTGAAAATACCATTGGGTAGTCTCTTTTTCGGTGGGCTTAGGGAGCGCAACGACACGCACATTCCGGGGATTGAGTGACTGTGTTACCCGTTTGATGGTACCTCCTTTTCCGGCGGCATCGCGTCCTTCGAAGATGACGACCACCCGCAGCCCTTTGGCTTTCACCCATTCTTGCAGTTTGACAAGCTCTACTTGCAATTTTGATAATTCGCGATAATATTTCTTTTTGCCTAGTTTTTCTTTCTTATTCGCTTTGTGTTCCATAATTTATGTCTTTTTCTATATAATTTTTGTTGAAAAAAGGAGGGAGGCTAACCGAAGATAAATTTCGTAAGCCCTCCGTCTATGCTGATAGTCTGTCCTGTAATATAAGCGGATGCCGGCGACAGGAGGAAAGCTCCGAGGCTGCCGAAATTGCCGGCGGTACCCAAGGTGTGGGTTGGAATATTTTTCAGAAATGAAGCTTTGGCTTCTTCCAAAGTGATGTTTTCTGCGCTTGCTTTTTTGTCAAACACGCGTTTAACAGCCGGAGTGTCATGAAATCCGGGAGCCAAAACATTCATTGTAATATGTTGGGCTGCAATTTCTTGTGAGAGCGTTTTTACGAATCCCGTTACGGCTAAACGCATAGAGGTAGAGAGGATTAGATTCTCTACGGGCTGTTTGACAGCAGCACTTTCAATAAATAAAAGTCTTCCGTAGGACAGGGCTTTCATGCGCTTAATCAGCTGTTGTGTGAAATAAATTTTCCAGCGTACCAAATGATGATATGCCGTGTCCCAATCTTCCAAGGTCGTCTCCATTCCGGCTTTTGCCGGTGGTCCTCCGGCATTGAGCAAGGCTCCTGAAAACGGAACTGTTTGGACGCTGTCCAAAAAACTTTTTATTTCATCGATGCGTACCAAATCAATGGGATAAAGGTGCAATTGTTCGGGGAATACCTTTTTCAGTTCATCCAGTTTTGAGATAGTGCGGGTCAAGGCATAGACCACGGCACCTTCTTCCAGCAGTTTTTCCGTAATAGCTCTTCCGAGTCCGCTACCGGCACCGCACACAATAAAGTTTTGCTTGTATATATTCAAATTCATACCTTCGATATTTTAGCATTGCAAAGTTATGCAAAAAAACAATTGGCAGTATTGATTTAGCATTTGAATTAACAGCGGTTGAAAGAAAACGCCGGCAAAGTGTTATGCTGATATTCAAGACGCTTATTGCGACAGTCCCGGCATAACACGTTTGCGACAAGCTTAATGCATCGCATTGACGTAAGTCAACTCCGTTGCTTTCAGAACTTCACAAGCCTTGTTCTTGAACATTATAGCTCAGACTCCAGACTTTATGGACAAGTACTATTTATTAGCACTTCCAGGAATAGAAATATGACTTTGGACGATACGCCATTCGTTGTTTTTCTTTTCCAGCACACCCGTGAAACGAAGACCTTCAAATCCTTTTGCTTTGCCGTTTTCCACGTAGTTGTAGTTAAGTATTTCGGAAAACCAAGCCGTGTTTCCGGTCTCATTGACCTTAATATATTGGTCCCGGATGCTGATGAGGATATTGTCCAAATTGGCGAATTGATTTTTCAGGGCATTTCTAATTGCATCCCAGCCAATTAATTTTTCATCGTTTTGTGTTCCGAAGACCACAATATCACCGGAATTTGCCCAAATTTCTTTGGCTAATTCCAAATTTTCATTCTCATTAGCCAAGCGGTATTTGTCCAAAACAATCTCTACCGCCTCTTTTTCTTTTGCCAAATCCGGTATTGCAGCACTGTTATTTTCTTCTTGGAGCTTCTTTTGCGGTGCTGAACAAGAAACTGCAAAAAGAGTTAAACTAATT
>WFZU01000183.1 GCA_015489405.1 Bacteroidales bacterium | reverse complement strand
CCGAATACCCGGTTAGGGTCTCTGTATTTGCGCAAAACTTCGTCAATGCCGTCAAGCAAATCCGCCCGCACCATACTTATTTCGTCAATAATCAGAAGGTCGAGAGAGCGGATAAGGTCAATTTTCTTCCGGTTAAATTTTCGTTTAAAGCCTCTCTTGGCATCTTGTACCAATGCTTTGCCGGGCAAAATAGGTCCGAAAGGCATCTGAAAGAACGAATGAATGGTAACGCCTTTGGCATTGATAGCGGCAACCCCGGTCGGGGCAACGACCACCAATCTTTTATGTGATTCGTATCGTACTTTGTGCAGAAAGGTAGTCTTTCCCGTTCCGGCTTTTCCCGAAAGGAAAATATTTCTGTGGGTTTTCTCTACAAAATCCCAGGCTAATGACAATTCAGGAGTGCTTTTCATTCATTTTGTATTATTGCGTGCAAAAGTAAGATTTTTTTTCATTTTTTTGAGAATATTCTATTTTTCTTTTGCGATTCTTGTACCTTTGCCCGGTAAACTAAATGGAGCTTGTCTATAATGTCCGACTTCTGCGTTACGCTCGTTCTGAAACTATTCATTGACGTAAGTCAACTCCTTTGCTTTCGGAACTTCACTAGCCTTGAATTTGAACATTCCAGCTCAAGCTTTTGACTTTATGGACAGACAATAAATGGCGACAATGAGAGAGGATTTTTTGCATTATCTATGGGAATACCGCTTATTGGATTCCCGCCTTACGACTACGGATGGAGAGGAGATAGAGGTGGTCTTTCCGGGCTATCACAACGGGGATGCCGGTCCCGATTTCACGGAAGCCAAAATACGGATAGGTGAGGTGCTGTGGGTCGGGAATGTGGAAATCCATATTCATACGTCCGACTGGTTTAAACACGGACATCAGCAGGATGAAAATTATGATAATATCATACTGCATGTGGTGTACCGCCGGGATAAAGAATTGAGAAGAAGTAACGGAGAGTTGATTCCGCAATTGGAAATCGCCGGCAAATTTGACGAAACTTTGTTAATGAAATACACCTATTTCTTGCAAAATAGACATTGGATTCCTTGCGAAAAAGAGCTTGTCAATATACCCCGCATTCATATCCATTCCTGGATTGACAGGTTGATTGTCGAGCGTATGGAACAACGGGCAGAGGAAATTGAACAGCGCCTTTCTGCTACGCAGAATAATTGGGAACAAGCTTTTTATGAGACGATGGCTCGCAGTTTTGGCTTTCACGTCAATGCGCAGCCGTTTGAGTTGTTGGCACAGTCGCTCCCTTTGCGTATCATTGCCAAACAAAAAGATAATAAATTGCAAATAGAAGCGCTTCTTTTCGGGCAAGCGGGAATGTTGGAGGAGTCCTTTTCGGACGAATATCCCCGTTTGTTGCAAAACGAGTATGCTTTTTTGCAGCGCAAATACAAGCTTATTCCGCTTCCGGCGAAGATATGGAAGTTTGCCCGTATGCGTCCGGGAAATTTTCCCACTATCCGGATAGCCCAGTTTGCCGACTTGCTGTTCCGTTCCAGTCATTTGTTTTCCAAGGTTTTGGAAATTGATAATCTCAAAGAAATACAACAACTCCTCAATGTGGAACTTTCGCCTTATTGGCGCACGCATTATGTCTTTGACAAAAGTTCCGTAAACCGCCGGAAAACGATGAGTAAACAGAGTGTTAATTTGTTGTTAATCAATACGATTATTCCTTTTCTGTTCTATTATGGTAAAGTGAGAGGGCGGGAGGAATTATGCCGCAGGGCTTTGCGGTTTTTGGAGCAAATGCCGGGCGAAAAGAATGCCATCGTAAAGCGCTGGGAGACGCTTGGTATTCCGGTTTTGTCCGCCCTTAATACCCAAGCTTTGTTGCATCTCAAAAATAATTATTGCAATCGCAAAAAATGTCTCAGGTGCACCTGGGGAGTACATTTATTGAAAAAATAGTCCTGTGCAAGCTTGGGATTTTGTTATGCATGAGACCAAAATAAATAATTTTGATATTATCAAATATGTATATCTTTGCACCTAAAAAAAGATATGCAACAAGAACATTCAATCTGGAAACACGGCTTGAAATTCGGTGGATTTCTCAGCGTTTTTATGATATTGATTACGGTCATTTCCTATCTCTCCGGAGTGGACCAACAAAACAATCCTTATGGTTTTATCGGTTTCATCCTACTGTTTCTGGGGATTGTATTTTCCATTTTGCAATATCGCAACACCTATCTCGGAGGCTACATTGCTTTTGGGAAAGCTTTTTCCACAGGCTTTGTTACGGGAGTGTTGGCTGCCTTGATAGTAAGCATCTTTCTGTATCTGTTTTATTCCTTTGTCGCCACAGATGCCTTAAACATAGATGAGGATGCGATGGTGCAAAAATTGCAGGAAACCAATCCGGATATGAGTGAAGAGATGATGGAAATGTCTATAAAATACGCCAAAAAATTTCTTACGCCTTTTTGGGTTTCATTTATGAGTCTGTTCTGGAATGTCGGTTGGGCGGCGCTTTTCAGTTTGCTTGGGGCGTTGATTACCAAAAAGAATGCTCCCTTGTTTGAATCTAATGCTGACTCCGAATAATTTGTACCTTTATGGATATTTCAATTGTAGTTCCTTTGCTCAATGAGTCGGAATCTTTGCCCGCTTTGCATACGTGGATACAACGGGTGATGGAGGAAAATAATTTCTCTTACGAAATCATTTTTGTGGATGACGGGAGTACGGATAATTCCTGGGAAGTGATTGAGGATTTGGCGAAAAAAGACAAAGCGGTTCGTGCCGTGAAGTTTCGTCGCAATTATGGCAAAGCGGCGGGCTTGGATGCCGGTTTCAGGCTTGCCAAAGGGGATGTGGTCATCACGATGGATGCCGATTTGCAAGACGTCCCGGATGAAATACCGGCGATGTATCGCAAAATAGCTGTTGAAGGCTATGATTTGGTCTCTTGTTGGAAAAAAAAGAGACACGACCCGCTCGGGAAAACATTGCCTTCCAAATTTTTCAATTGGACGACCAGACGCCTTTCGGGCATAAAAATTCACGATTTCAATTGCGGATTGAAAGCCTATCGCCGTGAAGTGGTGAAGAGCCTCCGCCTGCAAGGTGAGATGCACCGCTACATACCGGTATTAGCCAAATCATTGGGCTTTGAAAAAATTACGGAAAAGGTGGTGAAACACCGCAAACGCGAACACGGTGTCTCAAAATACGGAGTCGAACGCATTGTCAAGGGGTATTTGGACTTGCTGACTGTGAGTTTTATCTCAAAATTCGGCAAACGTCCGATGCATCTCTTCGGTACGATAGGGTCATTATTGTTCCTCGCCGGTTTTGTGATTGCGGGCTATCTGAGCTTTGAGAAATATTTTCACCACGTCTATCGTATGACCGAGAGACCCTTGTTTTTCTTGGGCTTGCTTTCCATGTTGCTGGGAACACAGTTGTTTTTGACCGGTTTTTTGGCAGAGATGATTTCCCGTACCGGAAACAGGGATGATAGCTATCAGATAGAAAAAGAAATATAAACACATTTGCCCGGAGGGATGTCATCAACAAAGAAAATAGTAATATTGGGGACGGCTTATCCTTTTCGCGGTGGCTTGGCAGCCTACAATGAGCGCCTTGCCAGAGCTTATCAAGAGCGGGGAGACGAGGTGGTCATATATACCTTCAGTCTGCAATATCCCGGTTTTTTGTTTCCCGGCAAAACGCAATATTCGTCCGGTGAGGCTCCGGAAGATCTGTCCATCAAGGTGCGAGTCAATTCTGTCAATCCGTTGAATTGGTGGCGTGTAGGAAAAGAAATCCGGGCTCTGCGTCCGGATGTGATGATCGTAAAATTTTGGATTCCTTTTATGGCTCCCGCCCTGGGTACTATTGCACGTGTCGTGCGAAAAAACAAACATACCCGCATCATATCCATTATTGATAATATTATTCCTCACGAAAAAAGAGCCGGCGACCGTCTGTTGGCGAAATATTGGGTTGGGAGTGTAGATGCTTTCGTCGTTATGGCAAGGGCGGTAGAGCAGGAGTTGAGACAGTTTACTACCTCCAAACCCGTACGCTTCAATCCACATCCCATTTATGATAATTTCGGGGAACGTGTGCCCAAGCAGGAAGCCAAAAAACTCCTGGGATTGGATACGGATACTTCCTATGTTTTGTTTTTCGGTTTCATTCGCGATTACAAAGGCTTGGATTTGTTACTCCAAGCTATGGCGGAGTCCAAAATCCGGGATTTAGGCATAAAACTTATTGTCGCCGGAGAATTTTATACGGATAAGACTCCTTACCTGAAACTTATCGAAGAGTTGAATTTGAAAGACCGGATTGTTCTCCGTACGGATTTTATTCCGGATGCGGAGGTGGGCAAATATTTTTGTGCGGCGGATGTGGTTGTGCAACCCTACAAGACGGCAACACAGAGCGGCGTAACACAGATTGCTTACCATTTCGAAAAGCCTATCATCACGACTGATGTAGGTGGTTTGGCGGAAATCGTTGTAGATGGCAGGGATGGATATGTAGTGCAGCCGGAGGTTGGGACGTTGAGGGATGCGATATTCCGTTTCTTCAATGAAAAGAAAGAGGAGGAGATGGTGGAATACGTGAAAATGGATAAGTCCCGTTTTTCTTGGCAAAAATTATTGGAAAATATTGACAACTTGTTAGCGGAATAGTGCCCGCTGCCGGATAGTCCCGGGAATGATGATTTTTTACGGAGTAAAATAATTTTCTCCCTCCGGGAAATTGCAGAAAGGAGTTTGAAGGGGCAATGAAAAAGAGCCTTAGGGCACCGGACACAAGGATAAAAAATAAAAGAATATGGAAGAGAGATATGTAACGTATTTAGTACATGCGAGAGAACGCTTGCGCACATCCACCAGCCCCGGGAATACGCATATCCGTACTGAATTTCAACGGGATTTTGACCGTATCTTGTTTTCATCCTATTTCCGGAGATTGCAAAACAAGACGCAGGTATTGCCTTTGCCAAAGTCTGATTTTGTCCACAATAGACTGACGCACAGTTTGGAGACCTCCTCCGTGGGGCGTTCGTTGGGAATACAAGTGGGAGCGGAGTTGTTGCGGCGTTATCCGGCACTGGGAGAAGCCGGTTTCACCGACTATGATTTTGGATTTATGGTTTCTTCCGCCTGTTTGGCGCACGATATCGGAAATCCTCCCTTTGGACACGCCGGTGAAAAGGCGATATCTTCCTATTTCCTGAATGATATTCCGGCACGATTTGTACGGGATTTGGATGAGAAACAGTTGGCTGATTTTCAATATTTTGAGGGAAATGCCGCCGGTTTTCGCCTATTGGTTAATTCACAGCCTGCTAAAACAAAAATTGAAGGCGGTCTCAATCTTACGCTGGGGACCTTGGCAAGTTTCTCTAAATATCCCAAAGAATCGCTGCCGAGGGATACGGAAAAGAAGGATATCAGTCTGAAAAAACACGGGTTCTTTCAATCCGAAAAAAATATTTTCGGCAATATCGCCGGACCCCTTTCTCTCTTGCAGCATCCCGGAGCGAATAGCGATATGGCTTGGAAGCGTTTCCCGCTTGCTTTTTTGGTGGAAGCTGCCGATGATATATGCTATCACATTATGGATTTTGAAGACGGCTTTAACATCGGACTCATCTCTTACGACCTTATCTACTCCCTCTTTCGCAAGCTGTTGGAGGATGATTGGGAGCGGCACGGGAAAAATGTATCCCGTATTTTGGACAATGAAAGCCGGATAGCCTATTTGCGTTCTGCGGTGATACAGCATCTAATCAACCGCTCGGCTGCCGTTTTTCTTACCTATGAAAAAGCTATTGCAGCAGGAGATTTCCATTCCTCCCTCTTGGATAAAACGGACGCAAAGACCCGCTCCATATTGTCTGAGATCTTGTCTCACTCCGTTGACAAAATTTACCGCTCTTCAACCGTATTGCTGATTGAGGCTGCCGGCTATCAAGTCTTACCCGACCTTTTGGATAAATTTATCAAAGGGATATTTGAGCCCTCCGGCTACCGGCGTTACTATAACCTTATTCCGCAGGAATACCGTAGAAAAGATGCCGGCGCTTATGAGAAACTTATGGACATCACAATGTATGTGAGTAGTATGACCGACCGTTATGCGGTGGAACTATATAAAAATTTAAACGGGATTGAACTTCCCAAATATTAATGAAGTCCTTTCGGAATAGTGAAAAGGCTTACGAATGAAAATTGTTGAAAAAGAAATGAGGAGTCTATGAAACAGGATACTATAGCTGCCATTGCTACGGCTCCCGGCGAAGCTGCCATTGCCGTTTTGCGTCTTTCGGGCGAAAAAGCGGTTTCGATTGCAGATAAACTGTTCGTTTCTCCCCGTCTGAAATCGTTGCAGGATGCAGTGGCATATCATCAATATTTCGGAGAAATCCGGGAAGGGGATGCTCTTATCGATGAGGTATTGCTCACGGTTTTTAAAGCTCCCCGCTCTTATACCGGAGAAGACGTCGTGGAAATTGCCTGTCACGGTTCGCTGTATATTCAGGAAAAGATTTTGCAGTTGCTTATGCGTGAAGGTGCCGTTCCGGCAAAAGCGGGAGAGTTTACCCAACGTGCCTATTTGAACGGGAAAATGGACTTGTCGCAGGCAGAAGCGGTCGCCGACATTATCGCCTCCCGCTCCAAAGGGGCTCATCGTATCGCCATGAATCAGATGCGGGGCGGTTTCTCAGCCTTGCTTAAAAAATTGCGGAGCCGGCTACTGGATTTTGCCTCTCTGTTGGAACTCGAATTGGATTTTAGTGAAGAAGATGTGGAGTTTGCCGACCGGAAACAGTTCCTCTCCCTTATCGATCAAATGATAGCCGAAATGGAGCGGCTGATAGCCTCCTTTTCGCTTGGCAATGTCATCAAAAACGGTATTCCGGTAGCTATCGTTGGGGAACCCAATGTAGGGAAATCCACTTTGCTCAATGCCCTGCTCAATGAGGAGCGCGCCATCGTATCGTCCATTCCGGGGACTACGCGTGATACCGTTGAAGATATCTTGCAGATAGGTCCCTATCAGTTTCGTTTTATCGACACTGCCGGACTGCGTCAAGGAGCTCAAACAATTGAAGAAATGGGTATTAAACGCGCCTTCGGCAAAATGGAAAAAGCACATATTATCCTTGCTGTCTTTGATAGTTCAAAGACGAGCACCTCTCAATTTCAAACGGATTTTAGTGATATCTTGGCACGGGAAGATATTTCTTTGGAAGGGAAATATCTCCTTTTTGTCGGAAACAAAAAAGACCTTCTCAATGCTCCCGTTCCACAGGATACCGGAGAGGTGCTTTATCTCTCTGCAAAGGAGAAAGAGGCGGTGGAGAACTTGAAAGACAGGCTTTTGGACTTTGTCCGCAAAGAAAATGCCGCCCACCAACTTATCGTGAATAATCTCCGGCACGTGGAAGCACTGCAAAAAAGTGTGGAAGCCTTGCAGCAAGCCAAAGAGGCTTTCGAAAATGCCCTGCCGGAGGACCTTATCGCTGTGGACATACGCAGCGCCCTGTACCACCTCGGAACAATTACCGGCGAAATAAGTAGCCCGGAAATACTGCAAAATATCTTTGGTAAATTCTGTATCGGGAAATAGGCAGGGATAGAATGTTCAAGAACAAGGCTTGCGAAATACTCAAAACCAAGGAGTTGACTTTTGTCAATGACTGGTTTCAGAACGAGCGTAACGCAGAAGCCGGACATTATAGACAAGCTCTAAGTATATCTGTATCCTGTATGGATACTGCCCAAAGTCTTTCAAATAAATATCTCCCTCCTAAATAAAATCTGTGTACCTTTGCCGGGAATTATGGTGGCGGCATTGTAAAAAAGGTATTTGTGCAGAGAATAAACAAAAACATAGAAATATTATTAGGTTCAAAGTCTCCGCGAAGGCGGGAATTGCTTGCAAATGCCGGTTTTACGTTCCGCTTGGTAGAGATTAGCGTGAATGAGGATTATCCTGCCGGCTTTCCGGTCGAAGAAGTTGCCGCTTATCTTTGCGAGAAAAAAGCGATGGCATGGAAGGAAGAATTGAAGGCGGATGAAGTGTTGCTGACTGCCGACACCGTGGTTATTTGCGAAGGAAAGATTATGGGGAAACCGCAGGATGACGATGAGGCATTCCGGATGTTACGGCAATTATCAGGCAGAGAGCACCAAGTTATTACCGCCTTTTGTATTCGTTCGCGTGAGCGGAAGATCGTGCGTCAAGCTCATACGAGGGTACGTTTCAAGCCCCTTACCGATGATGAGATAGCTTATTATATTGCTAATTATCAGCCTTTTGACAAAGCCGGTGCCTACGGTATTCAGGAATGGATAGGGCATATCGCCATAGACCATATCGAAGGCTCTTTCTATAATGTGATGGGATTGCCTATATCCTTGGTATATAGAGTGTTAATGGAGAATTTTGAACAAAAAGATAGAAAATGGAAAAGATAAAAATATTGGACAAAGAGTTTGTTCCCTATCTGTCTGAAACCGAGATAGATAGTGCGGTAGAGAAAGTTGCCCGGCAGATTAATGCGGATTATCAAGGGAAAAATCCCTTATTTTTGGTAGTCTTGAACGGTGCTTTTATGTTTGCCTCGGATTTATTGAAGAAAGTGGATATTCCTTGCGAAGTCTCTTTCGTCAAACTCTCGTCTTATCAGGGGACGGCATCCACGCATACCGTAAGGGAACTTATCGGTCTGGATCATTCGATCAAAGATCGCGACATTATTGTTGTCGAAGACATTATTGACACCGGGATTACGATGGCAGCAACGCTTCCGGGACTCCGTAATTTTCAAGCAAAGAGTGTCCGCTTGGCAACCTTATTGCATAAACCGGATGCATTTTTAAAGGACTTTGAAATAGCGTATATCGGGATAAAGATTCCCAATAAGTTTGTCGTGGGCTATGGATTGGATTATGATGGTTACGGTCGCAATTTGAAAGAGATATATCAGATTTCGGAATAATTTCCGGTAGCTAAAAAAGCTTGTTTTATGGCAAAAGAAAATTTTGTTGACTACGTCAAAATATTTGCCAAGTCCGGCAACGGAGGCGCCGGCTCTGCACATTTTTTCCGGACGCGTGCCAATCCGCGAGGAGGTCCCGACGGCGGCGATGGCGGCAGGGGCGGGCATATCATCTTACGGGGGAATGCACAATATTGGACCTTGCTTCATCTGAAATATCAAAAACATATCAAAGCCGGCCACGGAGAAGCCGGATCAGGGAATAGAAGCACCGGAGCCAACGGCAAAGATGTCATCATTGAAGTACCTCTGGGAACGGTTGCCAAAGATGCGGAAACAGGTGAATTTCTCTTTGAGATAACCGAAGATAAAGAGGAAAAAATCTTGTTGGAAGGCGGTCTGGGCGGTTTGGGAAACGACCATTTTAAGACGGCTGTAAATCAGGCTCCCAAATATGCTCAACCCGGCATTCCCGGAAAAGAAGGCTGGTTTATTTTGGAATTGAAAATTTTGGCGAATGTGGGCTTAGTCGGTTTCCCGAATGCGGGGAAATCCACCTTGCTTTCGGTCGTCTCTGCAGCAAAACCGAAAATCGCAAATTATCCTTTTACCACCTTGGTACCCAATCTTGGAATGGTAAAATACAGGGACGACAAGTCGTTTGTTATGGCGGATATTCCCGGAATTATCGAGGGTGCTTCACAGGGGAAAGGCTTGGGGACGCGTTTTCTTCGTCATATCGAACGCAATTCTTGTCTTTTGTTTATGGTGCCGGTGGATAGTGATGACATACGGAAAGAATATGACACATTGTTGAATGAACTTCATACCTTCAATCCCGAACTGTTGGATAAGTCCCGGATGTTGGTGCTTACCAAAGCGGATATGCTTGATGAGGGGATGATCGAGGAAATGAAAGCGGAATTGCCCGGAGGGGTACAAAGCATTTTTATCTCTTCCGTTACCGGAATGGGAATTAATCAATTGAAAGATGCTATATGGAAGATGCTGCATGCTGAATCATAAGTGTATTTTGTCGGTGTAATAGGGTGATGGTGAGGTGAATATGGTTTTTTTTATTGAATAAAATGTTGGAAACACTTAAACATATTGACCGCTATCTTTTGCTTGCGATTAATTCGGGACATACCGGTTTACTGGATATTGCGATGCAATCGTTGAGCGGTACCATTATTTGGCTCCCCTTGTATGCCTATATTCTTTATTGGTTTTACCGGAAATACCGGAAAAACTTTGTGTGGTTTCTGTTGTCCATAGGGCTGTTGATATTTTTGGCGGACCGTTCTTCGGTTTTGTTGTTCAAGGATGTATTTCACCGTTTGCGCCCCTGTCATAATCCGGCACTCCAAGACCTTATCCATTTAGTGCATAATCATTGCGGCGGGAGATATGGTTTTGTCTCTTCTCATGCTACCAATACGGCAGCATTGGCTGTATTTGTATTACGGCTTGCTCCGCAAGACAAAATCCTCCGCTTGGGATTACCGCTCTTTGTCGTGCTGGTCGGCTATTCGCGCGTTTATCTCGGGGTGCATTATCCGTCAGACATTCTCGGAGGTTGGATATGGGGAACAGCCCTTGGATTGGGTCTTTCTTTTTTGTGGAAAATATTTCTTCAAAAAAGAAGTGTGGAATGATGTTTGTTCTGCAATTAACACCTGAGTTTGTAGCAGGCTCTAAGGGAGAATGCCTGTAAATGTTCATTTGAAATGATGATGGTTTGAGTTCATTTTTTTTACCTTTCTGTATTAATTACTTGATTTTGAGTGGGTTTTGTTTGTGTCTTTCTCCTGTTTGAGAAGATGTGTATATCCGGTTTTGTCGGAAGTATGCCGGGACTCGTTCGTTTTCTTTGGGCTTTGCAGGGATTGTAATTGCGAATTAAGGTGGGATAATTTTACGTTGAGAAAGCGTATTTTTATTATTCGTGAGAAAATTATATTACTACTGACAAATTTATTTGTCTTTAATTTATGAAATAGATGAAAGATTGGAAGGAAAAGTCATACGATGAAAGACTTGCCGTATTGTTGGAAAACAAAAAGGTATTGATTTTGGGATTTGGCATGGAGGGAAAATCGAGTTATCGTTTTCTTTCCGGTCTCTCTTTTCCGCTTTCCCTTTCTATTGCCGATAAGCAAGCTGCTAAATTTCAAGAAATTAGAGATATTGTAGGGGAGGAGATAGAAGTGAGGGTAGGGGATAGCTATCTGGACGGTTTGGATGAATATGATCTTATCATAAAGTCGCCCGGTATTCCAATGAAGGATTTAAAAGATAAAGTCGAGCCCGGAAAAATTTCTTCTCAAACCGACTTGTTTTTGCGTGTTTTTGATGAACAGATTATCGGTGTTACGGGAACCAAAGGCAAAAGCACGACTTCCACGCTTATCTACGAACTCTTGTCGAAAATGTATTCCGGTGTTGTGTTGTTGGGTAATATCGGTCGTCCCCCATTGGATTTCTACCATAAGATGAAATGTGATAGCATTATCATTTTTGAGATGTCCTCCCACCAATTGGAAATTCTGCATGCCTCTCCCAATATTGCGCTGATTCTCAATCTTTTTGAAGAACATCTGGACCATTATTTAGATAAGGAATCTTATTTTGAGGCAAAACTGAATATTGCACGTTTTCAAAAAGAAGACGATATCATTATCTACAATGAAGACGATGAAAAACTGCTTGAACGCTTGGCTGCTATCAATTCCGGAGCTATTAAAATTCCGGTTTCCCGCAAGATGTTGCCGGAGTACGATGACTTTTTCAAGCAAATAAATAATACGGTATTGGAAGGTAAACACAACCGGATGAACTTGTTGTTTTTGTTGGCTGTTGCGAGAATCTTCAAAATTCAGGAAGAACTCGTATTGAATACCGTTAACAGGTTTCGCGGTTTGCCACACCGTCTTCAATACGTGGGGGAATCCAATGGGATTATCTTCTATGACGATAGTATTTCCACGATTCCGGAAGCTACGATGGTTGCCGTGGAAACCCTGAAAAAAGTAGAAACGATTATTATCGGGGGAAAAGACCGCGGAATCAGTTATGAAATACTGCCCGGTTTTTTTAAGGAGTCCTCCGTAAAAAATATCATTTTAGTAGGGGAGACCCGGACGAGGCTCGAAAAACTCTTTTCAAAGAAATTGCCGGACAAAAGGATTTTCTCTGTGAGTTCCTATGAAGATTTGCCTGAAATCATTTTTGCTTTTACCCATAAGGGCAATATCTGCCTGCTCTCTCCGGCTGCTTCCAGCTATGATATGTTTGAAAATTTCGAACAAAGAGGTCAGTATTTTCAAGATATTGTCCTGAATTACAGTGAAGTATAAATTTTTCCGGAAAATATTCTCCCCCGGGGGGGAAATAGAGTAACATCATCCGCAGTGGAAATATTTCTTCACGAGATACAGCAGTTCTTCAATATTGCCCTCAATCTTTTGACGCAAATCTTCGTCATTGTATGCTGTCAAGGTGCGAATGGTTTGTTCGATAATATCCCCGGTAAAGACGTTGTTGCGAGTGTAAATATCTTTTTGCTTTTGTAATTCGGTAGCGGATTTCACACAAGAATCAGGCAAAGTGCGGAGTTTATTTTTTAGCATGGCTTCTCTTCCTTCTCCTAATTTAAGATAGGATTTTGCGGCTATTTCCAGTGCATCTTCCTTTTGTAGTCCGTAGTTGGCTGCTACACAAAGCCCCGCCAGCAGATGATGTACGGAAGCGGACCCGTCCGGAACGCGAAATTCGACAGTTTGCTTATATGAAAAATCTTTTGGTTCGGATTGGACTTGTGGATTGACTTTGGCAAGCATATCCACCGGTTTTTTCCAGCCGAGGGGCACTCTCACCAAGGCATTGCGGTTGAGGTCTCCCCAACAGATTGTGGTCGGAGCCTCTTGGTTGGGTACCAAACGAAAATACGAACTTGGATTGGTATTCCCGAAAGCAGTGAGCGAAGGAGCTAACTCCAGATAGCCGGCAATCACTTTTTTAGCTACCTCACTTAATTCGCCATCTTTGACCATCATATTTTTGCCGTCTTTCATCAATCGTGTGTGGATGTGCAGTCCGCTACCGGCTTTCCCGATAGTGATTTTGGGAGAGAACGTCAGGCTGTAACCGTATTTTTTGGCTAAGTTTCTCAATATCCATTTCGCTATAACCAATTGATCGGCAGCATCTTCTATGGGAGAAGGGTTAAATTCAATCTCACTTTGTTCATACGTAACGTTGTCTAACACAAAATTTCCGACTTCGCTATGAGCATATTTGACATTTCCGCCGCAAGAGGCAATCAAATTTACTGCTTCGGTGCGAAAATCCGCCGATTTGTTAAATGGAGGGGATTCGTGATAACCTTTCTGGTCGGTAGCTTGAAAAAGGTTGTCCGATTCCATGAGCACGTAGTATTCCAATTCTCCGAGAGCTTCCAATTCATAACCGGTCTCCCGTTTTAAATTTTCGTGTGCTTTATGCAGGATTCTGTCGGGGGCACTTTCAAGAGGTTCGCCTTCCTTGGTAAAAAAAGTACAAATTATTCCCACGGTAGGAATTTCCGCAAAGGGGTCCAAAAAAGCCGTTTTGAGTTTAGGAATCACGTACAAATCGCTATATCCGGTCTTGATATGGGAGAACAAACTGGAACCGTCCACCCGCTCTCCTGAAGATAGCAATTCCTGCATATGTTCAAAACTATTGAGGACAAAGTTTAAGGTCTTTAATCTGCCATCTTCGGCAACATAATGAAAATTGAGCATCTCTATCCCGTTTTCCCAAATGTATTGGACGATATCCTCTTTGGTAAATTCGGATGACCTCATCTCAAGGTAGTGTTCTATCGGGTTTAACATTGAATATTCTTCCATATCTGTATTTTTTTGCAAAGAAAATAAATTATTTACTGCGTAAGAGGATATTTCTATTGAAATCCCCTATTCTCTTTGCAGAAAAATAAAAAATAGATTAAATCGTGTTTGTCCATAATGTCAAGAGTATGGGTTATGATGTTTTCCTGTGTTTTTTTGCACGAGCGGTTGTGAATACCGGTTTTGCCGGATAACTGTTCATAAAAAAATATTTTTATTATGAACTATTATTGTACCTTTGCGTTGAAAGGGGGAGTTTTTTTGAGAAGAGTTTGGATATGATGACAGGAAATAATAATTGACTATGAAATATTTTTATGTTTTACCATTTTTGCTGTGGACTTCTTTTATCATCGCACAAGAATCTGCAAAGCAAGAGATTGACCCGCAGTTAGCCACAGTCTTTCAAACAACATTGTATCAGCAAAGGGATGCATTGGATGCTATCGGATTGAGTGTTGCCGTCAGCCTTCCCGGCGGAGCGGTGTGGAGCGGGGCGACCGGAATAAATTCAGTGGCAAACGATTCTTTGAATGTGAATCAACTTATGGGTATCGGGAGCGTTACGAAAACCCTTACTGCTGCTTGCATAATGAAATTGCAGGAGGAGGGACTCTTGGATATAGATGATGCAATTTCCAATTATTTGCCTCCATACACGAATGTGAATCCGGACATCACGATCCGGCAATTGTTAAACCATACCAGCGGTGTGTATAATTATTCCAATAATGCGGCTTTGGCTGTTGATTTATTTATGAATCCACAAACGGTATGGACGGCAGAGGAGATCATACAGCAATATGTTTTGTCTCCGGTTTTTGAGCCGGGCACTTCCTGGGAGTATAGCAATACAAATTATTTGCTGCTGGGCTTGATTATTGAGTCGGTTACTTCCCAATCCTACAATATCGCTATTCGTGAACGCTTTTTCACTCCCTTGGGGCTTTCCACATTTTATCTTTTCCCGCAAGAGGATATTCCGCTTGATGTTTCACATTTATGGATTGATTTATACAATAATGACAATCCCGTGGATATTGATGCCCAAGGAATATCCCGCAATGCTTTGTTTAGTACGGCATTCTCCTCCGGTGCACTTTTGGCAACTCCGTCGGAAGTGGCTACTTGGTTGCATCAACTCTTTGAAGGGAACGTCCTTTCGAGTGAAAGTCTGGCTGCTATGCAAGATTGGATAGAGACCGGAGATAACAAATATTATGGGCTGGGATTGGAAATGAGGTCATACGGGGGCAAACAGATTATCGGACACGTGGGAAGTATCGGCTATCGTACGGAAGCCTATTACAGTCCGGACGATCATATCAGTATTGCGGTACATACCAACGATGGAACACAAGATGTTTTGACGGGTACGGTTTTGGCATTTTGGCACGCTTATACGGATTATGCAGCCGTACAAGAGAATCAAGCACACGATTTGAGAGGCGTGCAAGTGTCTTCGCAAGTGTTTGATGATGACATTTCATTGTCTTTTACGCTGCGTCATTCCGTCCCCGTTCATATTGATATTTTGGATTTGAACGGACGTAAATGTTTTTCCAATGATGAAGTAAAATACACGGCGGGCAGTCATTCGGTACGTTTAAGCCATTTGCCGATGGATGCACCGGGGATGTATTTCTTGCGCTTTACGGCGGGAAATGAGAACCGGATATTGAAATTGGTACATAGATAAGACCATAGCGAGCCAATATTTCGCAATGATTCCCCGGAAGGGAAAGTTTGTAGGATAATATTGCCTACAAGCAAATAAGCCGCAAACAACAGCTTTGACCATTTCGGAAAAGTGCCGGAATAAGGTCTCGCCTCCTTTCCGGCACAAGTCTGCTATTAAGCACCCAAAAAGTTTACCAAACCTTTGACTTCAAATATTTTGAGAAGTTTTTCCGGTAGCGGATTGAACGGAAACTGTTTGTCCTCAATACGGACGTATCCCTCTTTGAGGTTTACTTCCACTTTCATCCCTTTTTGGTAGTAATCCACCGCTTCGGGCAAAATAATAATCGGTAATCCTTGATTTACGGAAGAACGGTAAAAAATACGGTTTACCGATTTGACAATCACGGCTTTAATGCCGATGTGTGAAAGCCCTACCGCAGGATGCTCCCTTGAACTGCCGCAGCCGAAATTATCTCCGGCAATAATCACATCGCCTTTTTTCGCCCGTGGGGCAAAACTCGGATCAAATCCGGCAAACAAATGAGGGATGATTGCCGGTGCGTCCGAGCTCAATACTTTGTAAGTCAGATTGCCCGCAAACATTTGGTCGGTATTGAGGTCGTTGACATCCGCATAGTTCCACAAACCGTTTTCGTATCGGTCATCTCCTTCCTTTATTTCAATAGTGTTCGTTTCTTGAATGGAATAAGGAAATTCTTCCGTTCTATCCACTCCGGTACGCATATCCGCTATTTCCCCTTTGATGGCGGAATAGGCAACTACGGCCGGTGATGCCAGATAGATGGAGGCTTCTTTGTTGCCCATACGTCCTTTGAAATTCCGGTTGGCAGTGGAGATGACCGTATAACCGTCGGCAGGGATTCCTTGTCCCGTGCCCAGACAGGGACCGCAGGAAGCAGACAAAACGTTGGCGCCGGCTTCCAAGAATGTTTTGATATATCCCAACTCCATAGCTTGCATATAGATTTTCTGCGAAGCAGGAACAACAATCATTTGTACGCCTTCGGCAACCTTGTTTCCTTCTAGTATCTTAGCTGCTTCAGCGAGGTCTTCCAGTCTGCCGTTGGTGCAAGTCCCGACCATAGCTTCCTGGATTTTTGTACCGGTAACCGATTGCAACGAACGGACATTGTCCACATGATGAGGTGCGGCGACCAAGGGAAACAATTCGCTTAAATTTATTTCTATCTCGCGGGCATAAGTAGCGTCCTCATCAGCCCAGACTCCCTCAATGTGTTCGCCAAAATAGGCGTCCGCAACTTCATCGGAAGGAAAGACAGCATTCTTAGCACCCATTTCCGATGCTAAATTCGTTAGCGTCATTCGTTCCGATATGCTTAAGGTCTTTACGCCTTCTCCGTGATATTCAATGGATTGATAGTCTGCTCCGCTCGAACCTATCATTCCGATAATCCATAGCGAAATATCTTTGGCATACACACCTTCGGGCAGTTTGCCATGGAGCGTAATTTTGATAGATTTGGGAACCCTGAACCAGGTTTCGCCTTGCTTCCACAGTCCGGCAGCTTCCGTACGGTCAATACCTGCAGCAAAAGCGTTAAATGCACCGGCAGTACAGGTGTGACTGTCACTGCCCACTATGACCATACCGGGTTTAGCGTAATCAGCCATAATTTGATGACAAATCCCTTTGCCCGCATCGTGAAACTTCTTGATACCTTGAGCTTTTACGAAGTCTCTAATGTACTGATAATCATTAGCTAATTTCGCACTTGTCGGAGGTGCATTGTGATCCAAAACCACCAAAAGTTGGTCGGGGTCTGCAATTTTCTTCCCATTCATTTTGGCAAAGGTTTTGGAAATACTTGCCGTATTGTCATGGGTCAAAATTATATCCGGTCGTTTGAATACGATACTCCCTTCGGGAGCATCAAATATTTTTTCTACAAATGTTCTTCCTGCCATAAAATTTATTTTTTTGCTGCAAATTTATATTAATATTCTGTTGCGGATACAAATAAATAGTTTCTGTCCATAAAGTCTGGAGTCTGAGCTATAATGTTCAAGAACAAGGCTTGCGAAATACTCAAAACCAAGGAGTTGACTTCTGTCAATGACTGTTTTGAGTATGAGCGTAACGAAGTTATTGGACATTATAGACGGACTCTAAATAGTTTCTGTCCATAAAGTCAAGAGCTTGAGCTATAATGATTCGAATTCAAGGCTTGTGAAGTTCTGAAAGCAAAGGAGTTGACTTACGTCAATGACTGTTTTGAGTATGAGCGTAACGAAGTTATTGGACATTATAGACAGACTCTAAATA
>WFZU01000182.1 GCA_015489405.1 Bacteroidales bacterium | reverse complement strand
GAATATTACAGAACAAAGAAACATTTTATTACTTAACCTTAATAATTAGTTCGACCGAAAAATTTATCCTAATACAGAATAGCAAAACAGCAAAAATAGTCTATTCCAGATACCGCGCAATGTCTAAAAGTCTTAAAGCAGCAGATTTGAAAAAAGTTGCCACAGCGATTCGCACAGGTAAATAATCAAATACTTATTATTTTTTATGAAAAAAGTCCTAATGATAATACCGATAGTTCTTCTTAGTTTTGTCCTACAGGGACAGGAAGTAAGGCATTCCAAAAAATTCGACTGGAGTCGCATGTATTATGGTGGGAATTTTTGGATTGCACCATCCAATTATGGATTTAGTATGCTTATTGCTCCGGAAATCGGATATTATGTTATGCCAAATGTCTTGGTCGCCGGTGGAATTTCTTATACCTATATCAAAATCAAAAAGTTACCGAGCGTGAATAAGTACAACATAACAAGCTATAAATTGTTTTCCAGATACTACTTCCGGAGCAAAACTATCCCTTTGCTCAACAACCTTTTTGCACATGCGGAGTATGAATCTATGTTCACACGGAACAAATTCTACTATAATGATGTTTTACAAGCCACTGACAGGCATCATTATAATAACGTTTATGTGGGCGGAGGATATATTCAACGACTTGGCGGAAGATTTACAATGTATATGTTGATATTGTATAACCTGAATTACGATCCGGAGTCCCCATTCAGCGAGATTGAATACAGGGTTGGATTTGGAATATAGAAACAAGAAACTCCGCCTGCTGCATACTGCTCACAAGCGGAGTTTGACATTCATCTTTCCCCTGCGGGGGAAATGGTTTTATACGTTTTTTAATACTTCAAGTGTCAATTCCCAGAATTTTTCAACGGTACGAATCTCAATACGTTCGTCCGGAGAATGTGCTCCCCGGATGGTGGGACCATAGGAAACCATATCCATTTCCGGATAGGTATGTCCGATTAAGCCACATTCCAAGCCGGCATGTATTGCTAAAACCTTGGGCTCTTCGTGAAATAATTTTTGATACGAACGGCGCGTCAAAGCGATAATTTCCGAGTCCGGATTAGGAGCCCAGCCCGGATAGCCGTCCGAATGTTCCACTTCACAACCGGATAGACTAAAAACAGCCTTCACCATATTAGCAATATCTTCTTTTTCCGACTCCAAAGAACTCCGTTGGCTGGTGGTAATCAAAATATGATCATCTTTGAATTTGACGGCTGCCAAATTAGTAGAAGTTTCAACGAAGTTATCAATCTCATCCGACATTTTTATTACTCCGTGAGGACAAGCGTATAATGAATTGAGCAAATCGGACTGAATGCTTTCTTTCAAAACCTCTTTTGGAGAATCCGTAGCTTCCAATAGTATTTCCAGATTATCTTCAGTAACCTTAAATTCATTTTTTATATCCAGGCTTAGTTTATCAACCAAAACATTGAAAGCATCTGCTCTTGATTCCGGAATCACTACCAGAGCGTTTGCTTCCCTTGCGATAGCATTTCTAAGGTTTCCGCCGGAAAAATCAGCAATACGAATACCCGTATTTTCATCATAAGCTGACCACAAGAGGCGATTTAGAATTTTCACGGCATTGCCTCTCCCCTTGTTGATATCATCACCGGAATGTCCTCCTTTCAGTCCGCGCACCATAAGCCTAAAAGCAGTCATAGACTGAGGAGTTGTTTCCATTTCTTTCTTCATTCTGATTACCGTATCCATACCTCCTGCACAACCAAAGAAAAGCTCTCCATCATCCTCCGAGTCCAGATTAAGCAATATCTTACTTTTCAACCAACCCGGCTTTAAACCGAAGGCTCCGGTCAATCCCGTTTCTTCGTCCACGGTAAACAGACACTCAACAGGTCCATGCTGCACATCGTCAGAAGCCAGTATTGCTAACTGCATAGCTACTCCGGCACCGTCATCCGACCCCAATGTGGTTCCTTCGGCATGTACCCATCCGTCTTTGACATATGCTTTGATGGGATCGTTATCAAAATCATGATCAACGTCTGAGTTTTTCTCACAAACCATATCAATATGCGACTGCATACAGACCCAGGGCTTATTCTCCATCCCCGGAGTTGCTTGTTTGCGGATGAGCACATTACCGACTTCATCTTGTAAGGTTTCCAAATTATGTTTCTCTCCAAAATCAAGCAGATAACGGATAATCTTTTCCTCGTGTTTAGAACAACGGGGAATTTGGAGAATGTCCACAAAATACTTCCATACCAAGGATGGTTTCAACTTTAATATATCTTCATACATAATATTATATTTTTTTATTGCCCTGCAAAAGTAGCAAAAGAATGGAAAAAGCACACATTAAAATAAAAAAACCGCATCGTATTGATGCGGTTTTTTATATCACCCTAATATAGGTAACTTACCAGGCTCGGAGAATAAAACTTTTAAGTCTGGGAACTTGCAATTCAGGATCCGTTTCTTTAAACAAGCGGGGAAGGTTCTTGTTGATATTTCTAACAAAAGCCTGACCGGCAAGTATTTTGGAACCTTTTATGCCAAAGCACAAAAACCGGTTCTATGGGATTTTGCAGGACGGAACTATCAAAAAATTGGCGAACATCCTATTGTGTTCTTTTAGAGAACTTCAAAATCAAACACGTTAAATTGTATTTCAAGTTACAACTCTTAACGCTTTATTTAGTGTCTGTCTATAAAGTCAGGAGTCTAGGCTATAATGTTCAAGAACAAGGCTTGCGAAATACTCAAAATCAAGGAGTTGACTTTTGTCAATGACTGTTTTGAGTATGAGCGTAACGAAGTTATTGGACAT
>WFZU01000181.1 GCA_015489405.1 Bacteroidales bacterium | reverse complement strand
TGATGCGATGTCCGTTGTGAAGTCTTACGTTAGTTGTGCCATTGGTAGAATAAATAGTGTTCGTCCATAAAGTCAAGAGTCCGAGCTATAATGTTCAAGAACAAGGCTTGCGAAATACTCAAAATCAAGGAGTTGACTTTTGTCAATGACTGTTTTGAGTATGAGCGTAACGCAGTTATTGGACATTATAGACGGACTCTAAATAAATGAAATGTGCTTAGCTTGATATATTGTTGAATAAAAAATAGATTAAAAATGAAGAAAAATATTTTATTAGTACTTATGACAATGACTATTAGCCTTATGGCGCTAGCTCAAAATGAATTGTTGATTCCGGATACTTTAAGCGGAACTAATTTTGACTTGACCCTGCAAACGGGCACCTATCCCTTTTTGGAAGGACCCGTCACAAATACGATGGGTGTGAATGGTAACATTTTAGGACCTACCTTACTGATGAATCAGGGTGATGATGTCAATATCTTTATACACAATCAGTTGCCTGATACTACGACGATTCACTGGCACGGGATGCACGTCTCGCCTGAAAATGACGGCGGACCCCACACCTTGATATTGAGTGGAGAAACTTGGAACCCTTCTTTTACCGTTATGGATAAAGCCGGTACGTATTGGTATCATCCTCATTTACACCGAAAAACGGATGAGCACGTAACAAAAGGGATTGCCGGTATCGTAATTGTCAGGGATGCGGAAGAGGCTGCTCTGGCTCTTCCCCGTACCTATGGAGTGGATGATTTTCCCTTAGTCATTCAGACCAAACATTTTGATGAAAACAATCAGGTCGTTACGCATTCCAATAATGATAATGTGGTTATGGTCAATGCAACGATTGATGCAAATCTCAATGTCCCCGCTCAGGTAGTAAGATTTCGCTTGCTGAATGGCAGTTCGCAACGGGTTTTTAATATCGGTTTGAGCGATGATACTCCTTTTTATCAAATAGCTTCCGATGGTGGCTTGTTGCAAGAATCCCTACAGCTATCCCGCTTGCAGTTGCCTCCCGGAGCAAGAGCGGAGATATTGATTGATTTCGGCGGTATGGAGGGGCAAAATTTGCAGTTGATGAGTTATGCTTCCGAGTTCCCCAATGGTATTTACGGAGCTACGCATCCGGGAATGATGTCCGGAATGACCATGGATGGTTATGATCCTAATCCTATCAACGGAGCGGATTTTGTTTTGATGCAGTTTACGGTAGTAGAACAGGGAGCTAATCCGGTACTGAATATCCCTTCTTCCCTGGTGGAAGTCAATCCTATTCCGGAATCGTCGGCTACCCGCACGCGGACGCTCAATTTTACGCCTGAAGTGATGGGATTTAACCAGCTCAACGGGATATTTCTTATCAACGGGCAAAGCTTTAATATGGATGTTATCAATGATACCGTAACCTTGGGAGATACCGAAATATGGACCCTGCACAATCAATCTGCTATTGCGCATCCGTTTCATATTCATGATGTCCAGTTTTTTGTGTTGGATAGAAATGGAGCCGCACCGCCTCCTTCGGAACAAGGACGGAAAGATGTCATTTTGGTAAAACCGCAGGAAACGGTTCGTTTTATCGCCAAATTTGAAGATTTCGCGAGCGAAGAAGTACCCTATATGTATCATTGCCATATGCTGGTACATGAGGATGGTGGTATGATGGGGCAATTTCTGGTCGTGGAAGATGCCGCGGGAACGGAACTGAACGGCAAGGATGACCGGATGGTCTCCGTATTCCCAAATCCGGTTACTTCCGGGAGGATACATGTTCAGTGCAAAAATAGCATGGATGCCTACGAATTGTTAGATAGTACGGGTAGAATTATCATAGATGGAAAGCAAGGAAGTGCTGTGAAAGGAAATTTTGACATAGAGGTTGCGGATTTTCCCGCAGGGATATACCTTTTGAAAATCTATTCCGGAGCTTCCCTGTATACAAAAAAGCTATTCGTTTCCAATCAATAGTACAATAGCTTCCGCCTGTATCCCTTCCCCTCTGCCGGCAAATCCCATTTTTTCGGTAGTGGTGGCTTTGATGTTTATTTGTGATTCGTGAACATTGAGGATAGAAGCTATTTTCTGTTCCATGGCGGGAATATACCGGGAGATTTTAGGGCTTTGGAGAATGACGGTAGCGTCAATATTGCCTATCTCCCAGTGTTCTCTCCGGATGGTTTGTACACATTCTTTCAATAGCAGGGTGCTTCGTATTCCTTTGTATTGCGGATCAGTGTCGGGAAAATGAAATCCGATGTCGCGCATTCCGGCAGCGCCGAATAAGGCATCTATGATGGCGTGGAGAAGGACATCGGCATCCGAATGCCCTTTTGCCCCGAAGGGCGAATCTATTTTTACGCCACCGATAAACAGCGGCAGCCCCTTGCGGAGTTGGTGGACGTCTATCCCTTGTCCTATTCTTATTCTCGTTTGCATAGGTTTGCAAAAATAGCATTTTTTCTCTTTCACGCCTTTAGTTTGTTCATAACTTTATGTCGTAGCGGATAAAGCATTCATTAGTTTTGCATCCTGATTTTGCAAACTCAGACGTCAAAAAAAGATTTTATGTTTCCGGTAAAAAAGACAACTATCAAACGCTATATTGATATTCACTCGAGTTCGGGCG
The DNA here is from genome assembly GCA_015489405.1 of Bacteroidales bacterium. Taxonomy (GTDB): domain Bacteria; phylum Bacteroidota; class Bacteroidia; order Bacteroidales; family S143-32; genus S143-32. Next base: position 4,515 of record WFZU01000181.1, on the reverse strand, counting down.
AACTGGAAAAGGCTAAGCGGATTTTTTCAAAAAATACCATTGAAAAAGTGGGAACCGGGGAAAATTCTATTTCGCTAAAGGTTGCTGAACAGAGTGAAGAATTTACCGTCAATGTCAACTTCCAATCCGGTATCTCGACGGTCTGTTCTTGTTCCTACGATTGGGGCGGAATCTGTAGACACACGATAGCTGCCTTGCAATTTCTTATGGATAGTGATGAGGCGAACGAAACAATCGTAGAGCAAAAGTCCGTGAAAAAAATTCAGTTGAGAAATTCACATCATTGGTTTTATATACCGGAATACCACTCATTAAGTGTTGCAGGCATCAGACAAATGGTTACCGATGAGAATTTTCGCCTTGCCGGAACAAATGCCGTTGTATTAGATGAAAGATATGAGAAGGGGACTCGTTTCCTGGCGTATGAAAATTATTCAGAATCCAGGAAAATTGATGTAAGGTTACGTAATACCGGTTTGGGAATCCGGTGTGATTGTCGAGCCCGGGTGAGAGGACTGTGTAAGCATCAAATAGCGGTGCTTATCCATATCATTGAGGATTTGGGGATATCCTACATTGATTATCATGATGCTGCCTACATGAAATCGTTCAAAAAGAAGATTTTCAATGAATATGGAATCCCGGAAAGTGAGAAGTTTGAAGATTGGTTTGAGCTGACTTATGACCGCCGGATACGTGCGATTCCTCACAAAAAAGGTTTAGGTCTTGTCAAACCCGGCAAAAAGGAGGGAGGCAAAGAGGTGAAACCTCTTTCCCGTTTGTTTCAATCCCCTGAAAAAAAATATTTCGGACGTGTCGAGCATACAAAAAAGAAGCCTTTGGCATTGGGGTTTGTTATATGCCCGGGATACGATTTAATTCAAATAAAAGCCGTAGCCGGAAATTTGAACAAAACGGGTGATATGTTCCGGAATATCCGGGAATATAAAAAGATGATTGCCAAAGAACTGCAGGGATTATCTATAGGAGAAGACGAGGAACGCTTGTTGAAATACATAGATATGTTGGATGCCAATAAAGTGGCTGACTATTACGGTTTGTCGTATGATGAAAGGGTACATCTGGCGCCGAAGTTAAAAGAGCGTAACAGGGAGGAAGTTATCATTTACTATTTTTCACAATTACGAAAGATCGTACCGCTGCTTGCCAAGCAACAACTTGTGAGCAAGATTGGTCGGCCGCCTCTTGCCGCACGGCGTTTATCTATGGTGAAAGTGGCTGCCGGAGGGGTCTCCATATTTTTTCGCGTCCGCGAAGATGAGCGTTTTGTATCGCTCGAATTTTGGATGCAGTTGGGAGATGAAGAAGTCAATCTGTATGCGGTCGATTTGGATTTGTCTCATACGTTGTATATTGTATACAAAGATACTTTCTATTTCTACGATTCTTACAGGGACTTCTTGACTTTACGGGAATTTAAAGATTCGGGCTTGAAAAAAATGGTGAAATCGGAATTTGATAACTTCTTTGCGGATTTCATAAAACCGGTTGCCGGATATTATCCCGTGGAATTTGATTTGCCCGGAAGGGAGATTATATCGCAGGAGCTTGAAGCCGTAGAAAAGGCTGTGTATATCTCTGAATGGGAGCATTTTGTAGTCTTCAAACCGGTGGTGGACTACGGTGGCGAAAGGCTTATCAACATCCTGAAACGCGGCAGGGAATGTCTTTCCAAAAACGGCGAACGTATTGAAGTAGGAAAAAGAGACAGGGAGTATGAAGAGTCCTTTGAAAACTTTTTGCGCAGTTTGCATCCCGCTTTTGAAGAACAAAATGAAGAGGAGTTCTTTTATTTGTCGGTAGATGATATGTTGGAGAATTATTGGTTTTTCGATGCTTTCGAGAAATTGAAGGAGGAAGGAATAGAGGTCTATGGACTCAAAGACCTTAATAATTTCAATTATGCTGTTTCCCGCGGCAGTTTCAGTGTCGGGATAAGCTCCGGAGAGGATTGGTTTGATGTTTCTATTGAAGTGAAATTCGGAGACCAGACTGTCGCACTCCGGGATATTCGAAAATCTATCCTCAGAAAAGAAAAATATGTGAAACTCGGGGACGGAACTTACGGTGTAATGCCCGAAGAATGGATAGAGAAGTTTCAAGCATATTTCCGGCAGGGAGAACTCAAAGGAGGGAAAATAAAAATTTCCAAACTCAATTTTGCGATTATTGACCAACTTTTCAGGGAAAGGGATTATCTGGAAATCGCTGCCGAATTAGCCGAAAAGCGGGACAAATTAAAGAAATTTACGGAAATCAAAAAAATTAAAACGCCCCGGAATTTTCACGGTAAACTGCGAAACTATCAAAAGGCAGGCATCCATTGGCTCAATTTTTTAGACGAATACAACTGGGGCGGCATCTTGGCGGATGATATGGGCTTAGGGAAAACTATCCAGATATTGGCTTTCTTGTTGCGTCAAGTAAAACGGCATAAACAAGCCAATCTGATAGTCATTCCGACGACCTTATTGTTCAATTGGAAAAACGAGATAGAACGTTTTGCACCTTCCTTAAAGACCCATTATTATTACGGTACAAACCGGACTAAAAACAGTGAAGCGTTCCGCAAATATGATGTGATTATTACCACCTACGGCACCATGGTCAAAGATATTGAGGTTTTCCGGAAATATCGTTTCAACTATCTGATATTAGATGAATCGCAAGCGATAAAAAATCCGAACTCACAGCGTTTCAAAGCTGCTTCGCTTTTGCGTGCAAGGAACCGGATAGCCATGACGGGTACGCCGATTGAAAACAATACCTTCGACCTGTATGCGCAAATGGAGGTGGTCAATCCGGGATTTTTGGGGTCACAGAATAGTTTCAGAAACAATTATTCCAATCCCATCGACAGGGAACAAGACCCGGTCATTGCAGCCGAGCTGCAAAATAAAATCAGCCCCTTTGTCCTGCGTCGTACCAAAGAACAGGTCGCTACGGAATTGCCCCCTAAGACGGAGGACTATATTTTTTGTGAAATGGAGCCGGAACAACGTAAGGTATATGAGACGTTTAAAAACAAATATCGCAATATGCTCCTTCATCATATTGAAAAGGACGGCTTGGGGAAAGCCAAAATCCATGTACTGCAAGGCTTGACCAAATTGAGGCAAATCTGCGACTCGCCGGAAATTCTCTCCGGTAGAGAAGATTATGGTTCACAATCGGTGAAAGTGAAAGAATTGATGAACCATATTAAGGAGAAAACCGGCAACCACAAAATATTGGTGTTCTCCCAGTATGTGAAAATGCTCACGGTTATCCGCCGGCAACTCGAAAAGGAAAAGGTGAGATATGAATATTTGGATGGAAAAAGCAGTAAAAAGAAAAGAGAACAAAGCGTAAATGCTTTTCAGGAAGATGCCTCCATCCGTGTCTTTCTCGTAAGTCTCAAGGCGGGTGGAACAGGGCTCAATCTTACGGCGGCGGATTATGTTTATATCGTTGATCCTTGGTGGAATCCTGCCGTCGAAAATCAAGCCATAGACCGTTCTTACCGTATCGGGCAGGACAAAAAAGTCATCGCCTACCGGATGATTTGTAAAGATACGATTGAAGAGAAAATTATGCGCTACCAGTCCAAAAAGAAAAAAATTGCTACCGGCATCATTTCTACAGACGATAGTTTTGTCAAACAATTGAAAAGGGAGGATATTGAACATTTGTTCAGTTAGCGTCTGTCTATAATGTCCAATAAAGCGTTACGCTCATACTCAAAACTTCATTTCGACAAGCTCAATGCATCGCATCTCAGAAAGCTCAATGTGTCACATTAATGAAATACAATTCCTTGGTTTTGAGTGTTTTGAGGTGCTGTCCAGGGCTCTTGATTCTATGGACAAATATCCGTTCATATCTGAGGGGAGAAAAAATTTTTCTCTCTCCCGACGGGATAAAACCGATTTGCAGGGATGAATGGAAAGGTGCTTCGGCTGAACATATTCAATAAATAATTGTTCCATTTTCACGGGATGGAGGTTTCGTTCGCTATGGCAGATATATTTTGTGATGTCCGGATGAGATTTTCAAAACTTCGAAATTTATTTTAATTAGTAACATAAAAAATGAAAGAGATGAAAAAAACAATGTTAGTAATAGGTACGGTGGCTTTTTTCTTTGCCGGTAGTCTTATATTTTCTGCTTGTGGATCCGGACCTGTAAAAAGTGAAAAGGCAAAAACAGAGATGAAATGCGGCGAAGGGAAATGCGGCGATAGTATGAAAGAAGGAAAAGCCGCAGCCGCCAAAGAAAAGAAGGACGCAGAAATGAAATGCGGTGAAGGGAAGTGTGGCGAAGGGAAATGCGGTAAATAATTTTTGTTTATAGAAGCCGGTTACACGAATCTTGTTTTGACGTTCCGGCTTTTGTAAGCCTTTGTTTTGAATGTCTAAACCAAGTGGCGCATCTATCGTTACTTGGTTTTTTTCATTTTGGCGAGTTGGTTTGCTGCAAAATTCTTTCCCGGGGGAAGAAATAAATCTACATTTG
>WFZU01000180.1 GCA_015489405.1 Bacteroidales bacterium | reverse complement strand
AGATGTGTATAAGAGACAGTTATTACTGTAAAATATTTCATTCTCTTGAATTTTAAAAACCATAAAAATACATTGAATCTCGAATAAATCCCGGATAATGAACAGAAGGTCCGGGGCTGACAGGAGATACCGTATGAAAAGAAGTATAGGATTTGTTTATCACAATAGAGTTTATTCCAAGATACCGATCTACATCAATATCCATATTGGAATGATAAAGAACTGTTTTATAGTGTTTACCGTTCATAGTAACTTTGATACCACCGTCGGCCCAATGGGTATGGAAAGTTGCCCGGGTATCATTATCTATTCCATTCCCATCTATTCCTTGCGGAATGTCAACTGTAAACTTGTGTCTCGTCCATTTTGGATACCGAAGATAATCATCACCAGTCAAGAAAGCTCCGTATTCCTCTTTCCAGAATGAAGATCGTTGAAAATCAGCACTCATTCCACTAAACTGTCTATAACTCAATATCCTTCCGTCAAAATCACAACCGCTTTTTATATACTTACGATACGCTATTCTCATGTTTAAATGATAAGGACCTAAACCTATTGTCCCTCCAATAATTGCACTTGTAATTAGTGCTTGTCCATAAAGTCAAGAGTCTGAGCTATAATGTTCAAGAACAAGGCTTGCGAAATGCTCAAAACCAAGGAGTTGACTCACGTCAATGACTGGTTTCAGAACGAGCGTGACGCAGAAGCCGGACATTATAGACAAGCTCTAAATAGTTTTTATCCATCATTCATATCTTTATAACGAAATATATTCTTCAAAGGTTGCTTGTATCAGCAAAATCTTTTCTTTATTTTTACGGGCTTGCCCTCCTCTTTTATTTTTTTTTTGCAAAGTAAGGGAAAAGAATTCGACTGACCAAGCGTTTTTGCGCCAATAATGAAAATAATTAATTGTTCATTTATATTCATCTTTATACCAATTAGTTGTATGTGTGATTTAAAATGTTAAAATGCTTGTTTTATCCATTTTTTCGTTTCTTGAAAACCTTTGTTATCTGTAAATTTAAAGAAATAGGTTCCCTGAGGGAGACTCTCCATATTTATTTTTTGATGTAAACGTTTGCAAATTTTCGCTTCTTTCACTTTTTTGCCGTCGAGGTCATATATCGCCAAATGTACGCCTTGACGGGCTGTGGAGATATAAACTTCCGCTCCGCCCGGATTGGGATAGAGATAGTAGTCGCTGTCGTAAGGGGCAGTCGTTTGTTCAGCAACACCTGTAATTTCCTCGTTTAATTGTGTTTGCCCATTAAGCCAAGCGTCCGGGATAAAATATTCAAGAATAAGAATTGCAGCGTATTTATTAATCGTTGAAATAAAGGAAATGAATTTTTCAAAACTTTTATTCTCCTGCGGAGAAACCAACGAAAATAATGTGTACATTTGCGAGCAAATAATGAAACAACAGGAATGGATAAAGTAGTTGATTTTAGGAACGTTAATATCTTTCAGAAGAAGAATCTGATTTTGTCGGATGTCAATTTCAGCATAAACAAGGGAGAGTTTGTTTATTTGGTTGGCAAAACGGGCAGTGGTAAGAGCAGCTTGATGCAAACGATGTATGCGGACATCCCTCTCGTGGAGGGCGAAGCGGAAGTGGTCGGTTTTGAGTTGCACCGTATCAAAGAGAAGGAAATTCCATTTTTGCGGCGCAAATTGGGAATTATCTTTCAGGATTTTCAATTGTTGATAGACCGCTCCGTAACGGAAAACTTATTGTTTGTGCTCAAAGCGACCGGTTGGAAAGATAAAAAAAAGATGCAGGAGCGGGCTATTGAAGTATTGGACAAAGTGGGATTGAGTACCAAAGGGTATAAGATGCCGCACCAACTTTCCGGTGGGGAACAACAGCGGGTTGCTATTGCACGCGCTTTGTTGAATGACCCGGAACTTATTTTAGCCGATGAGCCGACCGGAAATTTGGACCCGGAAACTTCGCTTGGTTTGATGCAACTTTTGGTGGAAATCAGCCATTCGGGGCGCTCTATTTTGATGGCTACCCACGATTATAAATTGTTTGAGAAATTTCCTGCCCGTACTTTGAAATGCGAAGACGGGAAAGTATTGGATATGGGTAAATAGTGTCTGTCCATAAAGTCAAGAGCTTGAGCTGGAATGTTCGAATTCAAGGCTTGTGAAGTTCTGAAAGCAAAGGAGTTGACTTACTCAATGACCGGTTTCAGAACGAGCGTAACGCAGTTATTGGACATTATAGACAGACTCTAAATAGTTTTTTCTCTTTTAGCTTGTTACGGCACCGGAGTGTGCCGCTTTTGGCAAATTGGGAGAACGATTTTGCGGCAAGAGTCGCATCTTGTTTACTGTTGTAGTCGTTATAAAGTGTTTAAGTGCTTGATTTTGTGATAAAAAGAAAATTGTAAAATATGATTCCGCAGATAGATCGATTGAAGATGTATGACAAAGCCGGTTTTTTTCTGATTGCCGGACCTTGTGTCATTGAAGATGAGCAGATGCCTTTTGAGATTGCCCGCCGTATAGCGGACATCAGCCGTCGTTTGGAGATTCCCTTTATTTTCAAGGCTTCGTATCGAAAAGCCAACCGTTCGCGCTTGGACAGTTTTACCGGCATCGGCGACCGCAAAGGCTTGGAAATATTGGCTGCTGTCGGTGAAGAATTGGATATTCCGGTTTTGACGGATATTCACAGTGCGGAGGAAGCGAAAATCGCTGCGGATTATGTAGATATCTTGCAAATTCCGGCTTTTTTGTGCCGGCAGACGGATATTTTGGTGGCTGCCGCCCAAACGGGCAAATTTGTCAATATCAAAAAAGGGCAGTTTCTTTCTGCCGCTTCGATGCGTTATGCGGTGGACAAGGTGGTAGAGTCCGGCAATCCCCGCGTCCTGCTTACCGAGCGTGGCAATATGTTCGGTTACGGCGATTTGGTGGTGGATTTTCGCAATATCCCTGCGATGCAGAAGACCGGCAAACCGGTAATTTTGGATATTACCCATTCCTTGCAAAAGCCTAACCGCTCCGGCGGAATCACCGGTGGCGAACCGGAAATGATAGAGACCATTGCCCGTGCGGGAATTGCCGTAGGCGTGGACGGCATTTTCTTAGAGACGCATTCTAATCCGGCAATAGCCAAATCCGATGGTGCGAATATGTTGGCTCTTCATTTATTGGAGGATTTGTTGGGGAAATTGAAGGCTTTGGCGGCTATACAATAATCCCGCTTCTGCCGGCGCAAATACAAAATTGAAGAAAAATATACAATTATGAAAAAATGGATTTTCAGGATACTGCTGATCTTGCTTGTGCTGATGCTTGCCGGCGGATTAGGTTTGTACTTTTATTTACGTTCTTCCTTGCCTGTTTACGAGGGAGAATTGAGAGTGTCCGGACTGCAAGCACCGGTGAAAGTGGTTTTTGATGAGTTTGCCGTGCCTCATATTCACGCCAAAAATGAGCAAGATGCCTATTTTGCCTTGGGCTATTTGCAAGCACAGGAACGTTTGTTTCAAATGGAGATGTTGCGGCGTGTCGCCGAAGGAAGGTTGGCGGAAATTCTCGGAGAGGATTTACTGGAGGTGGACAAGATGATGCGTTTTCTGGGGATGAAAGCGATGGGCGAAAGGAATGCAAAACTCTTTATGCAGCATAAGGATGCCCGCTATTATCCGGCGACTATGGCTTATCTGGACGGCGTGAATGCCTTTATCCGTGAAGGGAAATTTCCGGTCGAATTTCGTTTGTTAGGATTTGAACCTCAGCCTTTTGAAGTGAAAGATGTCTTTTCGATAACGGCGTATATGGCGTTCGGTTTCACCTCTGCTTTGACGGAAGACCCGATGGCTACGGCGATCAAAGAGCGTCTCGGAGAAGCCTATCTTTCGGATTTCCGTTGGGATTCGCTGTATCATTATCAACAGTTGCATGCCGGCAGGGAGGAGACGGATTATTTTCATCATATCGCCATGGCGAAAAAGGTATTGGACGAATCCTTGCCGGTCCCTTTTTGGGAGGGCTCCAACAGTTGGGCGATTAGCGGCAAAAAGTCCAAATCGGGCAGCGTCCTGCTCGGGAACGATACCCATATTCCCTACGGGCAACCGGCAGTCTGGTACGAAGCCTACCTCACATATCCCGGTTTCTCAATGTACGGATATTATCTCGGTGCCGTGCCGCATGCCATTATCGGACACAATGAGCATCATGGCTGGACGCTTACGATTTTTCCGGTCGATCAGTTTGATTTGTACCGCGAGAAAATAGACCCTGCCGGCAAAAACCGTTATTGGCATTTTGACCATTGGCAAGATTTTGAGCATAGACAAGAGATTTTTCACGTCAAAGGACAGCACGATGTAGCGGTGGACATCCGCTTTAATGAGCACGGACCGGTAGTGGACGATGTTTTTGCTTCTACGAAGAATGTCCCGGAGGGCTCGGCTTTGACACTTTGGTGGATTGTCAATCATATGGATACGCGAATGATGGAAGCCTTGTACGGTATCAATCATGCAAGATCGATGGAGGCATTTGAGGAGAGTGCAAGCCATATTGATTTTTTGGGGCTGAATGTGGTCTATGGTGATAAGGACGGAAATATTGCTTTCTGGGCTTGTGGAAAGATTCCCCGGCATCCGGAAGACGTGAATTCATTGCAAATCATCGATGGCTCGAAGAAGGAGAATGAACTTTTGGGATATTATCCTTTTGCAAAAAATCCCCATATTATCAATCCGGAGAAAGGCTATATCGTTACGGCGAACAATGCACCCGCTCCGGTGGACAGTATCGTTTATACCGGATATTATGCGCCCGGATACCGCGCCCGGAGAATAGAGGACTTGATTGCTTCGCATAATGATTGGGATATTGAATCAATGAAAGCTGTACAATTGGACGTAGTCTCTGAAAGGGATGCACGTCTGACCCGTTTCTTGCTTTCGCAAACCGGGGAAGAAGACCGGCAGACCTATGCGCGGCAAATCGCTTGGCTGAAAGATTGGGATGGCAGTTATGGGCTGCATTCCAAGGCAGCTACGGTCTATACGCGTATTGTCTATGAAATCCTGCATGCTACTTTGGCGGATGAGTTGGGAGAGCAAGACGGCGAAGCTTTTATCCGGGCTTTTCCGGTACGGCAAAACCTGGAAAAACTTCTCCTGAATGCGGCTTCTCCCTGGTGGGACGATGTGCATACTCAAGTGAAAGAAAGCCGCGGGGATATTTTGCGCAAAGCACTCCATACGGCTTTCGCCGAAAATGCCGCCTATTACGGGGAAAATCCGGCGAATTGGGAATGGGGAAAGCATCATACGCTCGAACATGTTCATCCTGTCGGACGCAAGAAACCTTTTGACAAGCTGTTTAATGTAGGTCCTTTTGAAATAAGTGGAGGACTGGAAGTGGTTGATAAACAGCGTTTCTCCTATAATCCGGATGGGGAATACAAAGTAACTACCGGTCCTTCGATGCGCTATCTCTTGGATTTTGCAACGCCTGCTTTGACGCAAGGGATACTTCCCACCGGACAGTCCGGACACTTTATGAGTCCGCACTATGACGACCAAGCGGAAATGTTTGTTCGCAATCAATACCGCTATCACTATTTGCGCGAAAAGGATATGAAGAAGCAACAAATATTGGTCATTACGCCCGGCGAATAAAGGAATTTTCCGGGCTGTCCCGCATAGGCGAAATGTCATGAAAAAACGCCATAAAGAGAACTCCTCTTTATGGCGTTTGAGCTATTCCGGACAAATCCGGGGATGATTTATAGTCCCAGTTTATCCAAGGCTTTCAGATTTTCTTTGATCATATCATCGCTGACACTGAAATCCTCAATTTTACCGGAGAAATAGGAGTCATAAGCTGCCATATCTACCAATCCGTGTCCGGAGAAGTTGAAGAGAATGGTTTTTTCGATTCCCTCTTTTTTAGCTTTTTCCGCTTCTTTTACCACTTGTGCGATTGCGTGTGTGGTTTCCGGTGCGGGAATAATACCCTCGGTGCGGGCAAAATTGACGCCGGCTTGAAAAGCTTCGGATTGATGTACGGCTTGTGCTTCTATCAGCCCGTCTCCGAGGAGTTGGCTCACGATGCTGCCGGCTCCGTGATAGCGAAGACCTCCGGCGTGAATTTTGGGAGGCATAAAGTTGTGTCCCAGCGTGTACATATACAGCAGCGGCGTCATGCCGACCGTATCTCCGAAATCATAGCGCAATTGACCCCGCGTGAGTTTCGGGCAAGATTCGGGCTCTACGGCAATCATCCGTGTCTTTTTCCCTTCACTGAAATTGTTTTTCAAGAACGGGAAACTGATGCCTGCAAAGTTGGAGCCGCCCCCGAAACAACCGATGACAATATCCGGATAGGCTTGGGCTATTTCCAATTGTTTTTCCGCCTCCAATCCGATGATCGTTTGATGCAGCAGCACGTGATTGAGCACTGAGCCCAAAGCATATCTTGCCTCCGGATCCTTGACTGCCATTTCGACCGCTTCCGAGATAGCGATTCCCAAACTTCCGGGCGAATCCGGATTTTTTTCCAAAATGCTGCGTCCGGCTTCGGTCAGATGGCTGGGCGAGGGGACGACTTTGGCTCCCCAGGTATTCATCATAGACTTGCGATAGGGTTTTTGATTATAGCTTACTTTCACCATAAATACTTCTAAATCAATGCCAAAAAGTTGTGTCGCAAAACTCAATGCGCTGCCCCATTGTCCGGCTCCGGTCTCGGTGGTAATTTTCTTTACGCCCTCCTTATAGTTGTAATAGGCTTGCGGCACAGCCGTATTGGGCTTGTGCGAACCGGCAGGACTTACCCCTTCGTTTTTGTAAAATATTTTTACCGGCGCATCCAGAAATTTTTCAAACCCATAGGCACGAATCAGGGGCGAAGGTCTCCAAATTTTGTAGATGTTTTGTACTCCCTCCGGAATTTCAATGAATTTCTCCGTGGCTACCTCTTGCTTGATGAGCTCCATGGGGAAGAGGGGTGCCAGATCCTCCGGACCAATGGGTTGTTTCGTCCCGGGATGCAAGGGCGGGAGCGGCTTGTTGGGCATGTCTGCCAAAATATTGTACCAAGCCGTGGGCATCTCTTTTTCGCTTAAATAAAACTTCTTTACTTTTTTCATACTTCAAACTTTTTTTGTTAGTAACTTTTATTTCAATTCGTTTTTTCCCGGAAAACAAAAAAGGCGTGTCGAAACCGGCACGCCTTATATAATTTTATACATAGATTCAGTTACGACACAGACAGGATTTTATTGTGCCACCACCAAAAATTTGTATTGTTTGTTCTCATTGTCATATAATCATATTTTCTTCGCAAAGAAAAACAGTTTTTCAATATTGACGACAATTTTTTTTATAATCGTAAGAATATTCCTAATCCGTTGTTGCCCAGTCCGATATGTACTTTCCGGCGGATAAAGCTCTGGCGATTAAGGTCGCTGTCGTAGGCTTCCGCCGCTTGATAATAGTTTTTGGGAACTGCCGCAAAGAATAAACTGGAAATCATTGCAACCCCCAAGCCGAGGGAAATCATAGGCACATCTATTTTTTCTTTGTTTGTATAGTTTTTGACACCGTTATAGACGACGAAAGCACTACCGGAAGCAGCAAGAGCATAGCCTATGATTGTATTGGTCTTTGCTTTTTTGATGTACATGTTCGAGAGCGGACTGCTTTGGAGAATTTTTATTGCTTCCGCTTTGCTAATGGCGTTTTCGCCTTGGTAAAAACGATGATGGACTCCTTCTTTTTCATAATAGATGGAATCGGAACTGCTTTGTGCAAAAACAGCATGTAGTCTGGCAAACAACAAGATGCCGGTGCATAAAATTTTGATGTGTAATACTTTCATAGTCTAAATAGTGTTTGTTCATAAAGTCAAGAGCCTGAGCTGGAATGTTCGAATTCAAGGCTTGTGAAGTTCTGAAAGCAAAGGAGTTGACTTACGTCAATGACCGGTCTCAGAACGAGCGTAACGCAGAAGTCGGACATTATAGACACGCTCTAATTAATCGCAGATT
>WFZU01000179.1 GCA_015489405.1 Bacteroidales bacterium | reverse complement strand
GCCGTGAGCAGCATAAAAATACTTCCGGTTTTCAGAATCAGCGTATTCCCGCTGAGGATGCCGCCCACCAGTGCCGCAACGGACACAAGATAGGTGTAAAAATGAATGTCGGCAATAGTCTCCGAATACAGCTCCCGTGGCAGTGGTGTTTTCGCTTTCCCGACCCATGCTTGGTATCTGTCCAACCAAACGATAAAAGGAATGGTTTTGTAGGTTTGTCCCAGAATGATTGCACTGATAAACATAAACAGGAAGGAGAAAATGTATAATATCGAAAAACGCAACTGCCATACCCCGCTATGGGTAAAAAAACTTATTGTCCCGATGATGATGGGAATGAATAGAAATAGCATCGAAAGTACACTTTGTTTCATTCCGATGTCTAATTTTTTCCGCATTCTTTTCCGGTATGATTGGTGAGCGTATAGGATAAATAACAGCATTCCCGATACAATAAGAAGCCAGAAAATGATGGTAAGAGCGCGTAAATCCGTAAAAAACCAATTCAAAATCAGTCCGCCAACTCCTGCTTGAAAGCTATAGAAAGACCATCTCATATAGTCTTCGTTCAGTTGATGAGACACGAAAAACATGGGGAGGAGCAGGCTGCCAATTCCGATGATTAGACTCGTAAACCAGCCCAAGACTCCCATGGAAGCGTGCATCCTTAAAAATTCGAGATGGCTGTGGGATAGAAAATTGTATTTATAATTGAGTGCCATCAACAATCCGAAAAGCGCCGTCATAAAGAGCCAAAACATTGCCGCCCAGATATAATAGCTCTGAATAGTCCTCTTGTGTGAGCGCAATGTGGAGGCTACTACATTGATAATAAATAAAATGACAGCACTGAACATTAGGACGGACACTAAGGGCATCATCTTAATGAAGCTATTGGTCCAAAAGACATGTACCATCCACAAAACCGAAATGCCGAACAGCAGAAAGGTAAATTTTGCTAAATTCTCACTAAATAAGCCCACTTCAAAAACCACGGGAATCAGTTGGTACAAAGCGCCCATGACAATCATCACACCCCAGCCCAGAGCTGCAATGTGAGTGATTGCCAATAAATGTGCTTCAAAATAATTTCCGGTCAAAAACGAGTCCCCGAAAATCAACATTATTGCAGCAATCAAAAAAGATAGACCCGCAAAAACAAAGTGAGGCACTACGACCCCTATGGACGGGGCATTGCTGGTTTGCATTTGCATCGTACGGACTATTTATAGATGAGTAACTTCACATTCTTGTCATCTTGTGGATAGACAAGCATTTTGTAATGGCGGTTTTCCAATTCCGGTTTCAGATATTGAGGAATACGCTCGTGGTGGACATATAAGGCTTGCCCCTCTTGGAGTTCTTCCAGTTTTTGGAGGATCGTCATCATGGGTTCCGGCATCTCCAATCCCCGCACATCCACATCTACCAGTCTTCCGGCAAAGGATGCAAGTTTTTTCTCAAAATCGCTATTGTCGAGATTCTGTGCGCTCTCAAGGTTTTCTGTCTCGGAATCTTCCGTTTTTTGGAAATGGGTGAGTACGACACCTTCTTCGCGCTCCGTCCAGCTCCGGTAGCCTTTTTTCTTCAATACATTAATCAAAGGAAGCGGCTCGAAAGTATTTATCACTTGCAAGACTTCGCCTTCTTTCAGCGTTTTGATTTTTTTCATAATACTTTGGAATGGATCGATCCCTTTGTCCAATTCCGGTCTTACGTCCAATTTGATGACTTTCATATCTTGGTATTTTTGTTTTCCCTGTTGTTCTTCCTTGCCGGTTTCCGTGTGTGGTGTATTCTTTTGTGAATTTGCTGTTTCCGCCCCCTTGCTTGCTATCTCAAAGCCTATTTCCCGGAGTTTGTTTAAAAGGATGTTTACATCGACATTGCCTATTCGGGCAGCATCTTTGATGCTAACCCTTTTTGCCAAGGTCTTGCGCAATATCGGGTTTTTCAGTTTCCGGAAATTTTTATTGATAGAGGCGATAACTTCAATGGTATCGGGATTCATCTCTATCAATGTTGATATTTTTGTTCCGGCATCTATTGTGTTTTTTGCTGCCATAGTATGTTTTCCCTTTTTTTTATGTGATAACAACGATGTTTAAAGATAGTTCAATCGGTCTTAAAAT
>WFZU01000178.1 GCA_015489405.1 Bacteroidales bacterium | reverse complement strand
GTTTTCTTGCAAGAGGTCAAAATTGCGGTTTAAAGAAGTCTGAAAACGGGTATTAAAAGTCAATCGTTTTCCGCCGTTGGAGAGAAGGGCTTTGTCGTCTATCTCGACAATGGAGAAAGACAAGAGCGATTTGCGCAATTGAGCGGGCTCTGCATACAGCGCTTTTTGTTCCGTGTTTTCCATCAAAACGGCATATTCACGGTCTATGTTTTCCATTACCGAAGGGCTTTTTTCTATCCACAAAACACTGTCATCCGGAAGATATTCGAAAAAGTTAATCCGGTCTTGCTCGACCTTGATATCCAATATGTTAGGGATAATCGTGAGTTGTTTGTATTCCTTGATAGACAATTGGTCCACGGGGTTGAAAGCACGGATGGATTCTATCTCGTCATCGAAAAATTCAATCCGGAAAGGATAGTCATCCGTATAAGAGAATATATCAATAATGCCGCCGCGCACAGCATATTGCCCCGGTTCATAGACGAAGTCCACCCATTCAAATCCGCTTTGCTCAAATTTTTCTTCAATGCTCTCCATCGCAATCGTTTGACCTACCCGCAGTGAAATGCTGTTCCGGGTCAATACTTTTTTTTGTACGACCCTTTCGAGCAGCGCTTCGGGATAGGTAACGATAATGCTTTTGCGGCTTTTGCTTTGCAAACGTTTGAGTATTTCGATGCGCATCAAGAGGTTGGTGCTGTCTTGCTGCCCGGGATGGGTGTTTTTTTTGTAGGAGTGCGGAAAAAAGAAGATGTCTTTTTGATGACTTTCTTTGCCGGTCTCTTCGAGGAGGTATTGCAAGTCATTGAAGAAATAGGCGGCTCGCTCTTTGTCCGGAATGACGAACAGGTGGTTTTGTTTGATTTCTTTGACGACCGAAGCGGCAAAAACAGCCTTGGCAGATGCTTTTAGACCGGAAAGCACAACTCGCACCTTATCCTCCCGGGAGCAAAGCCGTATCAATTCTTTGGACTCTTGTCCTTGCGCATAAGGGCGTACTATTTCGTTCACTTTTTTCCGGCAAAAGTAGAAAATATCATTATTGCCGCCTGATTTTCAAAACGCTTTTATGAAAAAATATTTTTCAAACGTTGAAATACTCTACCTTTGCAGGTAAACGAATAGCGTAAAATGAAAAAAGAAGATATCTTTATGGCGGAAGCCATTCGCCTGGCGAAGGAAAATGTCGAGCAACTCAAAGGCGGACCTTTCGGGGCGGTCATCGTGAAAGACGGTGAGATTATCGCCCGGGGGGTTAATACGGTAACTGCGGATAATGACCCCACGGCTCACGCCGAAATCAATGCTATCCGCAATGCGGCAAAGAAACTGGGCAATTTCCAATTGGAAGACTGTGAAATATATTCCAGTTGTGAGCCTTGTCCGATGTGTCTCGGCGCAATCTATTGGGCGCGTCCCGCCAAGCTTGTTTTTGCTGCGACAAAGCAGGATGCAGCGGATGCCGGCTTTGATGACTCGTTTATTTACCGGGAACTCAGCCTGCCGGCAAATGAACGGAAAATTCCTACTTCGCAACGTATGCGGCAAGAAGCCAAAAAGGTTTTTTCTTTGTGGAATCAAACGGAAAATAAAATTGAATATTAGATGGAGATTGTATTCATCATTTTGGGAATTGTAGCCGTAGTTGTAGGGATCGTAGGATGTTTCCTTCCCATTCTTCCCGGACCGCCTATAACTTATCTTGCGCTTCTGCTTTTGCAGTGGGGCGTGCATCCGGTTTTTACCGGTGAGTTTTTGGTTACGTGGGCGCTTGTTACTGCGGCGGTTACGGCACTGGATTATATTATCCCCATTTGGGGAACGAAAAAAATGGGAGGTACCAAAGCCGGTGTTAACGGTAGCATTGCCGGTTTGGTAGTGGGACTCTTTTTCCCGCCTTTCGGAATTATTTTGGGACCTTTTTTCGGGGCGCTCATAGGAGAATTAATCAGTGGTCAAGCAATTGAAAAGGCTTTGAAGTCCGCCATTGGCTCCTTTTTGGGCTTTCTCGGAGGAACATTTATCAAATTGGCGGTCTCTATCGTAATGACTTTTTATTTCTTTGCCAATTTGATTTGAGAATTACGCAATAAGCCGGGACTTTTTCTTATCTGCGATGCGCAAAAAACAGTCTCTGAAACTAAAAATCCAAACTAAGTGAGAAATAGAATACGGGTTTTTGTACCTTCATATTTTCCACGCCCCATGCAATATCGGCACGCATAAAATAGCCAATCAATTTGGAACGTACACCAAAACCGTAACCTCCTACGATAGGGTCGCTCACCATTTTT
>WFZU01000177.1 GCA_015489405.1 Bacteroidales bacterium | reverse complement strand
GAAAATGCTTTGTTGTAAATTGCTAATATTCAATAATTTATAATTCAAAATTAACAATTCATAATTAAAAAAAAGAGACCTTATCCCTTGGTTATAAACCTCAGTAGCTACATCTGTCCCCGCTTCAAAACCTTATTAGAGCTTGTCTATAATATCCGGCTTCTGCGTTACGCTCATACTCAAAACTTCATTGACAGAACTCAACTCCTTGATTTTCAGAACTTCACAAGCCTTGTTCTTGAACATTCCAGCTCAGACTCCGGACTTTACGGACAAGCACTAATTAGAATCATTACATATAAATATTTCTCTTTTTCGGACAACGAATTGTTGCTACTTTTGTCTCTAGTTTTTGAATCTATACTATTCGTTACATCGTATAAATTGTAAAATATGAAAAAATTTATTATTTTATTGTCATTTGTGCTATTGGCTACGTGGACCAATGCACAAGATTTGGATGCTGTTTTCCAAGGTTGGAAAGAAGTGTATTTCTCCTTTCAAACGAAGGGTACAGCTGAGATGAATAAGTTGAGTCGCATCATTTCTTTGGATAAAGTGAAGGGCAATACCGTGTATGCCTATGCCAATGAAAAAGAGTTTCTCAATTTCCTTGAAACCGGGAAGAGTTTTCAATTATTACCCCACCCCGGTGCTTCATTGAAAAACCCGCACATGGTTTCCCAAGTGAATATCAAAGAAATCAATGACTGGGATTTTTATCCGACTTATGAAGCCTATATTGATATTATGAATCAATTTCAAGCCGATTATCCCGATATCTGTCAGGTCTATAGTATCGGACAATCCGTTGATGGACGGGAACTGATGGTTGCACATATTACCGACAATCCGGATCAAGTGGAAGCGGAACCGCAAATATTCTACACCTCCACGATGCACGGAGACGAAACGACCGGCTATATTCTCGCCCTGCACCTGATAGACTACCTCTTGTCCCATTACGGAAATACCCCGCGCATAACCACGATGATTGATAATATGGACATCTACATCAATCCATTGGCGAATCCCGACGGCACCTATGCGGGAGGTAATAATACGGTCAACGGGGCTACCCGCTACAACGCTAACGGAGTAGATCCCAACAGGAACTTTCCCGATGCGGTCGCCGGCGATCACCCTGACGGAGAGCCCTGGCAACCGGAGACATTAGCCATGATGGATTTTGCCGGCAATCATCATTTCACGATTTCGAGTAATTGGCACGGAGGAGCCGAAGTGTTTAACTACCCTTGGGACGCAAAATATGAATTGCATCCGGACGATGATTGGTGGATATATACCGGACACCAATGGGCGGACACGGTTCATCTGCATTCCAATTCCGGCTATTTTACAGACTTAAATAATGGTATTACCAATGGTGCCGCCTGGTACATTGTGGAAGGCGGACGGCAGGATTATATGAACTATTATCACCATTGCCGCGAAGTTACGATAGAACTCTCCGCAGAGAAATTGCCTTCGGCAAACCAAATGCCGTATTTCTGGGAAGCCCAATACCGTTCTATGCTTAATCATATAGAACAAGCGAACTACGGCATAAAAGGAACGGTAACCGACACGGATGGAAATCCCGTGGAAGCCAAGATATTCATTGAGAATCATGATGCAGACGGCTCTTGGGTGATGTCCTCGCCGGTTCATGGAGACTATTATCGTCCGATCAAAGCGGGGACCTATACGGTTGTCGTCTCTGCACCTTGCTATGAGACTCAAACGTTCACCGGTATAAATGTTCAAGATATGCAAGCGACTGTTCTGGATGTTGTCCTTACAAGCAGTGGTTTCAGTGCTGACTTTGAGGCTTCCAAGACCAATGTACAACCGGGAGAAAGTGTTGATTTTACCTCTTTATCTTGCGGCAATCCGACCTCCTTTGCATGGACATTTGAAGGCGGAACGCCGGCTACTTCGACCGAAGAAAATCCTACCGTAACCTACAACAACGCCGGAACTTTTTCGGTAACTCTAACAGTCTCCGATGGCAACAATAACAGTACGGTTACCAAAGAAGATTATATTACGGTGAGTGCCTCCTATACGATGGACAATGTAACGGTTACGACTTGTCAGGGAATGTTCTATGACAGCGGCGGAGCTGACGGAAGTTATAGCGATGACGAAGACTACACGATGACTTTCCTGCCTGCATCCACCGGAGGCGCCATCCAAGCGGATTTTATCAGTTTCAACGTGGAAGAAGAAAGCAATTGTGATTATGATTATCTGGTGATTTATGATGGTACGGATGTCAGTGCTCCTCCCATAGGTATCTTCTGCGGAAACAATTCGCCCGGCACGGTGGTGGCAAACAATGAAGCGGGTGCTTTGACTTTCTTTTTCCACTCCGATTATTCCGTTTCCGAAAATGGTTGGGAGGCTGCCATCAGTTGCGTCGGAGGCGCTCCCATTGCTGATTTCACTGCCGATGATGTAAGCATTTTGCCGGGAGGCGTGGTACATTTCAGCGATGCATCCTCCAACAACCCAACTTCCTGGGCTTGGTCTTTTCCGGGAGGAAATCCTTCCGGTTCTACCGAACAAAACCCAAGTGTTACTTATCCTGACTCCGGTGATTACAGTGTTACTTTGACGGTAAGCAACGAAAACGGAAGCAATACGATTGTCAAAGAAGACTATATCAACGTGGATTTATCCAACGGAATAGATGCTTCCGTACACCGGCAAACCGCCTTGTTCCCCAATCCTACACACGGCATCGTTCAAATCAATTTGGACAATGACAAGGTCGCCTTATGGGAAGTGATTGACCAAACGGGGAACATTGTATTGCAACAAGTCCCAAAAACTCCTAACCGGCTGGATATGAGCAAACTTCCCCGGGGAATCTACGTAGTTCGCGCGTATGCTTCCAAAGAGATGTATGTGTATCGCGTGAGTTTAGTCAAATAATGACAGTGTAAACGGAGAGACGAATAGAAAGCCGGACATTCTTTTTACTGACTCTGTAAAAGGAATGTCCGGCTTTGTTGTGTGTACAACTTTTCTTTCGTACCCCCGGGTATTTTTTCCGCCACCGGTAAGTGTAAAATGGATGGGATGCCCAAGGTTTAAAGATTCGTTCCGGTTTTCTTATACCGAGATTTCGCCTTTGATGTGCGGGTGGGCTTCGTAGCCTGTCAATTCAAAATCTTCGTAACGGAAATCAAAAATATTTGTAATATCGGGATTGAGTTTCATCTGCGGCAAGGCATAAGGTTCACGGGTCAATTGCAAGCGCGTTTGTTCGATATGATTCAGGTAAATATGCGCATCGCCCAGGGTATGAACAAACTCCCCGGCTTCCAGACCGGTAACCTGCGCTACCATTTTCAATAGCAGTGCATAGGATGCAATATTAAATGGAACGCCCAGAAAAATATCTGCACTCCGTTGATACAGCTGACAGCTCAACTTTCCTTCCGCCACATAAAATTGAAACAAAATATGACAAGGTGGCAGGTTCATATTATCCAAATCCGCTACATTCCAAGCACTTACAATATGACGGCGGGAATTGGGATTATGGCGAATAGAATCTATGACACGGCTGATTTGATCGATATGTCCACCTTGGTAATCGGGCCACGAACGCCATTGAAAGCCATAGATATGCCCGAGGTCGCCATTCTCGTCCGCCCATTCATCCCATATCCGGACCTTATTTTCTTTCAGGTAACGGATATTGGTATCTCCTTTCAGAAACCAAAGCAACTCATGAATAATCGAACGCAGATGCAACTTTTTCGTGGTTAACACAGGAAAACCTCCGGATAAATCAAAACGCATCTGATAGCCGAAAGTGCTGATGGTACCGGTTCCGGTACGGTCTTCCTTCTTTATTCCGTTATTCAGGACATGTTCCAATAAATCTAAATATTGTCTCATACGATTTTTTCAGGTTTTCTACACAGGACGGCTTTCGCCTTAATGTTTAATTTCCAAGGTCTTTCCGGCTTGATGTTTGTACTTAAACAGGACCGCAAACAGGATAGCTACCACCAAGGAATAGGCAGCAAAAATGAACCAGATATGCGGCCAATCTTTCCCGCCTTCATGGGTATTGAGGTCAATGATATAGCCGCTTCCATAGGCACCTATCATAGCCCCGATGCCATTGGTCATAATGATAAAAAGACCCTGTGCGGAGGCTCTTATGTTGGGTTCGGTCTCTTCTTCGACAAAGAGAGAGCCCGAAATATTGAAAAAGTCAAACGCCATCCCATAAACAATCATGGACAATATCAATGCGGCGGCGCCCAAACCTACCGGACTTCCCACGCCAAACAGACCGAAGCGGAGAAACCATGCAAACATACTCATCAACATCACTTTCTTGATGCCGAAACGTTTCAAGAAAAACGGAATCGTCAAAATAAATAAAGTCTCCGATATTTGGGATATGGACATTACAAAACCATTATATTTGACGATAATGGAGTCTTCAAAGGCAGCAACTTTCCCGAAATCATGCAAGAATGCCTCTCCCCACATATTCGTAATCTGTAAAGAAGCTCCCAACAGAACGGAGAAAATAAAAAACACCGCCATCTTCACATCTTTAAACAACACGAAAGCATCGAGTCCCAAGGCTTGCACCAAGGTCTTTTTAGCAGCCGATTTATTTACCGGACAATCCGGTAACACAAAAGTATATAAGCCCAAAATCACCGATACGCTTCCGGCAAAATAAAATTGTCCGGCATTCAATCCCCAACCGAAATAATCCGTTATCCAGGTGGCAATGATAAAGCCGATGGTACCAAAGACCCGGATAGGAGGAAATGTTTTTACGATATCAAATTTATAGCGTTCGAGGATGCAGTAGGAGACCGAATTATCCAAGCCGATGGTCGGCATATACAACATAAGATACAGCAAAGTGAAAAGATAGAGGTTACTGTATTCGGTCTGTTGTCCTAGAAAAAATAATAGCACGCCTCCCAAAATATGAGACAAAGCAAACAGCTTATTCGGACTCATCCAGCGGTCGGCAATGATCCCCATGATGCCGGGCATAAACAGTGAGGCTATCCCGAGCGTCATAAAAGTAGCCCCTATTTGCCCGCCGGTAAAACCCAAAGTTACCGCCATATATTTTCCGAACGAGAGCAACCAAGCACCAAATACAAAAAATTGTAAAAAATTTAAAACTGTCAATTTCGTTTTTATTCCCATATCATCCAAATTGTTTTGCACTATTCTTTTTCACTATCCGCTTCTCCTTTTCTTTTCCGGATCTCGTCCCGTATCAGAGATGCTCTTTCAAACTCCTCATTCTCAATAAGTTCATCCAACAAATCTTCCAAATCGTCCAGCGACAAATCACCGGGACCGGGAGCTTCATCTTCATCACTTTGCTTTTTTTCCGGCGCATCATCACTTTCCATCCTGATTACCATGCCCGCTTTATCCAGAATATCCCGGTAAACAAAAATAGGAACATTCGCACGTATGGCGAGAGCAACCGCATCCGAAGTGCGAGAGTCAATCGTTACCATCCCTTCTCCCAACTGAATATGTAGTTCGGCATAAAAAACACCATGGCTAAATTTGCAAATAAGCACCTCGCGGATTTCCCCATGCATGGCACGGATTACATTCAGGAGCAAATCATGCGTCATCGGACGGCTCTGCTTTATCCCTTCCAGCTTCAAAGCAATAGCTTGAGCCTCTGCCGCCCCGATAGTAATCGGAAGTTTCATATCACCGTCCAGCTCACCTAATATCATCGTATAGGTGCCACTCTGCGAATGACTGTATGACATGCCAACAATTTCTACTCTTACTTTTTCCATAATACAAAATTACCATAAAATTACAATAATTATTGTACCCAATGTATTTCTATGAACAATCTTATTAACAGAAAAAATTTTCCGGAAGTCCATATAACCGGACTTATATATCACTTACTATCAATATTTTGTTGTGTAGCTGCACAAAAAAAATACCATACTAAACAGCAGCGGATGTTAATGAACAAGCATATTTCGTACGGGGAAAATACCGTCAAAAAATTAGTTTTTTTCAAAATTACAGATACTGACAAAGCCTGATATTCCACCCGGGAAACACCTCTGCGATACCGCTCCGGGAAATCTCCTGACGGCAGGATGAGGAGTATTATTTTTACAAGATACAGCGATTAGTCTCTCCTGCCATCTTTTCAACTACGATTCTTCACATCAATCAATTTGGCAAGAATACTGACCGCCAACTCTTCGGGGGTCTCCGCTTGAAACTTTATCCCGATAGGCATATCCACCCCAGCCAATTCTTCCTCCCGGATGCCGCGTTGCAAAAGATTTTGACTGATTTTCTTAATCTTCGCTTTGCTACCAATCATACCCAAATACCGGTGCGGCACACGTATTAGCTTTTCCAATATCTGTTCGTCCAAAAGATGACTATGGGACACCAAAACAAAACAGGCATCCGGCGCTGCTTTCATTCGCGCAACGTACGACAATGGCTCTTCGCAATACAATTCCACATTCTCCGCAGGGGTGAAAGCCTTCATCACCTCTTCCCTACCGTCGATAAGCTTAATATCAAATCCGTAATTTGCCGCCAACAGCATTACATTTTTACCGACATGACCGGCACCGAAAATATACAATTCCGGCTTTCTGCCGAAAGGCTCAATATAGACTTCCAGAGAACCACCGCATTTCATACCGAGGTCTTTTTCCAACACATACTTGAGGTAGCGGGGTTTATTAATCTCCATCGCTTTACGCGCTTCCTCTATCACTTTGTATTCCAGACTCCCGCCTCCTATCGTGCCGCTAATGTCGCCCTCTTCGAGCACAATCATTTTAGCACCTTCCTTGCGCGGCGACGAACCGAAAACACGAGTGAGCACACACAGTGCCCCCACTTTCTTTTGGCGTATCAAATTAGCCAGTTCTATAAATATATTTTCCATAAACCAACGGACATTTTACGATTAAAGCGTTTCAAAATAATGGGATTTGGGATAAAATCCGCTAACGGCTCCGCTTACCCGGGCAATCAGCAAAAGCCATCGCCCGATTGCGCAAAGCCCGGGGAGATTCCCCTTCACCGGATTCCCGCCCCGCCGATTTTTCGCCCAGCTCCCGTAAAGGCTAAGCATATTCCGGCAATCAGCCGAAAACGCTTAGCGGTAAGTATCAAAGAAATCGATAAACTGTTGCGAAATCGCCTCCCAGCTGAATTTTTCGCGGATAAGGCGATAAGCATTCATTCCCATTTGCTCCCGTTTTTCGCCGGAGACACACAAATCCAACAATGACTTAGCGAAGGAATCCGCATCTGCCACATCTGCCAAGACACCGTCTTTTCCGTCTGTAATCACATTCCGGATCCCCCCGTATTTGGAGGCGATAACCGCTTTTCCACAAGCCATAGCCTCTTGAACCGTCATTCCGAAAGGTTCAAACAAAGAAGGAAGCACGAAAAACAAAGATTGTTGATAGTAAGGCACCATCATTTCATCCGGGACATAGCCCAAGATATGCACCCGGTCTTTCATATCATTCGCATCAATGATTTGGTGCATCTTTTCAAATACCCCCAGTTCGCGCGGCTTCGGGTTGGGAGAACCACCACCGATAACCAAATCTATTTCAGGGATTTCCTTAAATATTTTGGCATATGCATTCAGCAAAAGGTCATGTCCTTTATTGGTATCTATTCTGCTCAAGCAGAAAATATATTTTTCGGGTAAATCCGTCCGGATACGCAAATCATCCATCGTCGGCGGATGAAAACGGTGAATATCCACTCCCGGAGGTATGATCACAATGTTATCCGCATCATAATCGTACAACTCTTTCAATTTTTCATATTGGACTTGAGTGGTCATAGACATTCCATTGACTGCCTTGAAAACTTTCATTTCCTCGGCAATACGCAGTTTGAAATTGAAGCGTTTTTCCATCTCACCGGGGTCGCCTCCCATTTGCTCTTTTTTCCAAGCTCCCAGGGAATGGGGCGTAAAATAAGAAGGTTTGTTCAGCCGTCTGGCAATTTCGACCGTTACAATCCCCGCATCCACATAATGTCCGTGAAACAAATCGTAATCCAAGCCCTGTTCTTTGATAAATTGCTCCATATTGTCCGTTAGTTCGGGCAAAACGTCATAGATAAACTCCTTTGGAATAAATTCCCAAGGACCTGCCTGAATACGAATCACGCGCACCCCGGGAAGCCCGGGAACGGGGTCTATTTGCGGCTTTGACCGGTCGAACCAGCGCGTATAAATATCCACCTTCGTACCTTGACGGGCAAGGGCTTTCGCCAACTCCAAGACATATACCACTTGTCCACCCGTATCCGTTCTACCCAGAATAGGTTCGGGGTCAAAATATCCATGCGTGGAAAGCATGGCTATATGTTTATATTCTCTTTTCTCCATAAGTCATTATTTTTTTTAATCAGGGTGCAAATATACAATTTTTTTCTTCCCGTTCGCTTTTTTGCTAAGTATTGGTTAATATTTACGAAATGCTTTATTACCGGCGACAACCCGGCTTTCATCAATCCATATTGGAAATGATTCTACGG
>WFZU01000176.1 GCA_015489405.1 Bacteroidales bacterium | reverse complement strand
TTCCCGTGCCGTAAGCACCGCCGCTCCAACCGGTATTGACCAAATAGACTTCCGTGTTGTGTTCTTTCATTTTTTCGCCCAACATATCGGCATAAATATCCGGATTGGAAGGCATAAAAGGTTGTCCGAAGAAACGAGAGAAGGTTGCTTGCGGCTCCGTAACTCCGGTTTCCGTACCGGCTAATTTAGAAGTATAACCCATTAAGAACCAAAGCATTGCTTGCTCAGGATTAAGTTTTGAAATCGGAGGTAAGACACCGTAGGCATCCGCCGTCAAAAAGAGAATCGTGTTCGGGTGGGTGGACTTGGAAGATTTCTTGATGTTCGTCAGGTAATACAAAGGATACGAAGCTCTTGAATTAGGGGTAAAACGGGTATCAAAGAAATCAAATTTTCCATTCGGGTAAATCATCGCATTTTCGACAATAGAACCGTGCTTGGTGTAATCGTCTTTGTGCATCACCGTATTATAAATCTCAGGCTCACTTTCTTCGGTAACGTCAATCATTTTTGCATAGCAACCGTTTTCGAAATTGGCAATTCCGTCATCGCTCCAACCGTGTTCGTCATCCCCGAGGAGAGCGCGAGCAGGATCGGCGGAGAGGGTCGTTTTTCCCGTTCCGGAAAGTCCCAAGAGCAGGGCGGAATCTCCTTTTTTGCCTTCATTGGCAGAACAGTGCAAGGGCAATATGCCGTGCATCGGGAGCAAATAATTCATTACCGTGAAGAGCATTTTCTTGATACTTCCCATATAAGCGGAACCGATAATGACACCCAGGCGGCGATCAAAGTCCATAGCTACAATCATGTTGGAAGTCTCCCCGTTGGGCATCTTGCGAAGTCTGCCTTCATATCTCTTGGAATCTAATTTTTCGTAGGGAAGATGCAAGACCGTAAAGCCGTTACCGGCAAAGATACTACTGTCGATATCTCCGGGAACCGGACGAAACATATTATCGGAAAAAAGAGCTGCCAAAGCATGTGTCGTTACCAACTTGACGGGAAGAGCATATTTGGAATCAGCTCCCACTACACGATCCGTAACGTAGAGTTTATCCATAGAAGCATGCATCTTCATAGCATCCTCAAAAGCCATATTGAAAGTCTCCTCATCGATAGGGATATTGTTGGGAGAGTTCCAATCGATATTCATTTCGCTTTCCGCGCGTTTGACAATCACAGTGTCTTTGGGGCTTCTTCCGGTGGATTCGGGAGGAGTCCAAGTGGCAAGAGCTCCGCTTTCAGCGATGATTGCTTCTTTGTTTTCAACCGCTGCGCGAATCATTTCGCTACGGTCTATGTTTGCAAATACGTTGGAATGTGCTTGCAAAACTTCATTTACTTTTGCTTTATAATCCATACTTTTTTATTTTTATAACAGGGAGGCAAATGTAGGGTATATTTTCTTTTGGGCAATAAAAAAATAAAACGGGAGGCTTTATTTATAAAATTCTAAATAGAGTCTGTCCATAATGTCCAACAACTTCGTTACGCTCGTTCTGAAACCAGTCATTGACAAAAGTCAACTCCTTGATTCTGAGTATTTCGCAAGTCTTGCATGTACATACGGCAGACAGGCTCGAACCCGGATATTATAGCTCAGACACTTGACTTTACGGGCAAAGGCTTGTAAACTTGCAAGCGTTCCAAAGGAGTATTTCAACAATTTGAAAGCCCGCCACAGAAGAGGCGGGCTTTTCTCCTTATGCCATTGACATAAAGATGAGTATTCCGTTAAAGGAAGATACTACATTTGCTTCTTTTTTTAGCATTTGGAATGCTCGTTAAAGGGCTATTACTAATCCTTAATACAACGAATACTATAGCCCCATTCTTTTTCAAAACTATTTCTACCGATGCCATTTTCCAACTGATTCAATTCCCTGTTCCAGGCATTTGAGCCATCTTGATTGGAAGTCCAAAAATTGGTAAAGAAATCAATATCAAGATAGTTTTGCCAGATGCTCCGGTTTCCAGCGAGAAGAGCGTTGAAGCCGCTACTTCCACCGGACTTAAGTTTACTACCTCCATCAGTTCCCCGAAAGCCGGTACTTCCGCAGGATATACTCGCATCAACGGTCTGTTCCAATTCACACCATTCTGTATCAGTAGGCAAATGCCAACCGGCGGGACAAAGTCCTTGCACGCCCGGAGTGGTACTATATTGCATCGCCTCATTCCACTGATATAGTCCTCCATAAGTAGAACAATTGGAAGGTGTATCATCATAGCAATATTTTTCCGCAATACCGTTGTTTGTCATATCATTCTCCCCGGTAATCATCGTTCCGTAATTCAAATTTTCTGCCATCCAACATTGTGCTCCAATCTGCACCATTGCATAAGATTTTCCATCCCTACTATCGGTAAATGTACCGCTGCAAGCGCTTGGAGTTTCCATATTCTCAACAAATATTTCATTTTTATCCGAATTGTCTATCTCCCCATTCATACCAAAATCAGCGGATAAATATCCATAGCTTCCCGTCTGACTCCGCCATAACTGCAAATCGCTTTGATTTACACTGCCATCGGCATTGGCATCTCCGCCTATCATTACGGCATTCGAACCCAACCATTTTTGATTATTTCCGTATGCCTGACCGGTAGCGGTATTGAAAGAATAATAGTAATATGCGGAAAAGGATGCAGGGTTTGCCGACAGAACAGCGACGTGATTGCGGTGAATAACTTTAATAAAAAGATTGTTTGAGATATTTCCGGAGAAAGATATACGACTTCCACCGTCAATATCAACTATCTCGCCATTTTTTTTCAGAAAACAAGCCCTTCTCGCGAAAGGAGTGCCTACAGAAGCGGATGCCGCATCTACTGCATCATAAAATTCTACCAAAACCCAATCGACAATATCTCCATTTGGCAATCCACTTACGTTTTCTGCCCCATCATAGTTCCAAGGAGACGTATTAAAGGGTTGAGACAAGGGTAATAATCCACCGGAGTTTAGGTCAGTATCCATATCAACCCCATTGTAAGCACCTTCCAGAACCGCATAAATCATTGCCCTATGAGAAGTATCATTCACTATAATATTGCGCGAATTTCCGGCTCCGGTAGAACAATAATACGTGCCGGTATAATAATTATTCAACGATCCGTTTAACTGCAAGTTAGCACTTGTTGCACCGGAAAAAAACGGTGAGTTTGTACTCACAGGATTAGCATCCCACATCCATTGATAGGGAGAAGTCGTCAAATCCGAAACGAAATTCAGATGACATTGAATAATATGACCGTTTTGAATCGTAATCGTCTGGTCTGACGAGCCCGTCAAAGAAGTAGTCGAATTTATCCAAGAACCATTGTTAATAATATCACCATCTATATTAACGGTGAATGCGTAACCCGAATTCCTGACCGTTTGATTGTTAATAATATCTCCGTGAATATTCAACGTATAATACCAGCCCGTATTCATCAGTACTCCATTATTAGTAATCAAACCGTTGGTAGAACACCCGTTTCCATAGCACGCTATGATACCTTCTAAAGTAAGATCATTGAATACAACTGCATCAAAATAGGGAGCATCAACTCCATATACACCTTCGCCTCTAAGCACAGAACTCGTATCTCCCACCACATTGCAGCGATACAAATAGGCATTGTGAATAATCAATGTATCCGTGTCCCCGAGATGTAAAGAATTGTCATGAAAATCTATACGTACATTATCAAAGGCATTCAGAGCGTCAAAATACACATTCGCAGTGTTATTACTCTCCAATTGATAACCGCTAAAACGATTGCCTGCCAAGCAGGTAACATGCTGATCACCTGTCCCTTCGAGATATGTACAATCATTTTCCCACAAACCCTTATTCGTAATATCTCCACCAATATGAAGATATAGAGAATAAGAAGCGTCCTGAATTACGCCTTGATTGAAAATATTATCAGGGATGTTAATATGATAATACCAGCCGTAATTATCCAAAGTATCCGTAACCACCGTATTCCCGTGAAAAACATTATCATTACCATAAACCCGGACTCTCCCAAGAATCTCAGGATTATATAATTCACAATTTTGCATATAAGCATCCGCATTCATTTCCAATTTAACATTGCCCCCCTTGGCATCTCCGGCAATAATGACGGCATTATTAAGCTGTCCATCAACAACTTTTATTTTCCCATTGTTTGGCAATAACAGAGTATCTTCTTGGAAATTCAGAATACAATTAGCAAAATCAATATCCGTAGCAGCAACAATCTTGCCCGAAGGCTTATAACTGGTAACATAACCGGGCGTAAACGTTTGCCCGTTCAACTCGGAAATGGTCTGATCCGTGGTACCGTAGAAATCAAGCGCATGGATCGAACACGTACCGTTATTGGTAAAATCCCCATACAATTTCAAGGTAAAACTGTATGCGTAATTTTGGATATTCCCATTATTAATTAAATCCCCATTAACCGTAAGGTCATAATACCAACTATTATTCTGAATGTCCCCGTTATTCGTAACCAAACCATAGGTATTACAGCCTCCGGCGATATTGATGCAACCCGTAAAAATAAGATCCGTGAAATTCACTTCTTGAAAATAGGGAGCATCCGTGCCGTAAACGCCCTCTCCTTTGACCGTGGCATTACTTCCCAAACCAACCAAAGAACATTGATAAAGGTACCCATGATGTATCTTCAATTCTCCCCCGGAAGGAATACTCATAGAAGTATTATTCATCTCAACATGTACATTATCAAAATATACTTTATTATCAATCACAATGTTCCCCGTATCGGTATTGTTAAATAAATAGCCCGAGAAAGCATGCCCGTTTTGACAACGAAGGAGGTGGGAGTTCCCCCCGGTAAAATGTGTATAATTGTTGTTCCAAACGCCATTATTGGTGATGTCTCCGGCTACGTATAGATCAAAACCATGGTCCCCAACGGTGATCGTCCCGTTATTGACCACATCCCCGGTTACAATAAGACTGTAATACCAGTTCATATTTCGCAATATCCCACCGGAATTTATAGTCAAATTATGACAATTATCATTAGACGAATAGACGGTACCGTTTATTACCACATCATGCATAACCGAAGGCACGATACCTTCCACCCACGTCCAGGTACTATCCCAAGGACCTCCGGCAGCCGTCGAATGTATTGTATAAGCAGACACAGATGAACCGGACAAAAAAATGACTAACGCAAACAACAAATTAAACTGTAAATATACTTTTTTCATAATCTAAAACTTTTTATTGCTACAACATAATATAAGTATGTATTTACAGTGAAAGGTTAACTATTAAAACGATATTTTTTTATAAAACTTTTTTTTCGTGTTAACCTTTTTATATTTTTGCACACTAAACAACAGAAAGGCAAATGAGAATCTTCAAAAAGCGAAGAGACATAATGAAGCAAGCTGTACCTCTCTTAAAAGCCTATGGTTTAGACCAATTGAGAGGTAAAGATATGCTGATTAACGGCTTTGCCAATGGGTATTTTTATTCCCTGAACGGAACGGTTGCCGGTGCTGACTTTGAAGACCTCTTTATGGATACCGTAAATGATTTTGTTCAAAGTTTGCATACTCCGGACATTGTTATTCAAAATTACGAAGCTTACTTTTATAGAATTTTTAAGAATAAAGTGGCAAACTTTAAAATGAAGAGATATGACGAAATAATATTGAAAGACGAATACCGGAAATGGAAACTATCGGAAAATGAAAAGGATATATATGATGAGGAATTAATTAATAAATTGTTTCGTTACATTGACAGGCTGCCACAACAGTGCAAAAATTTAATCCTAATGAAATATTATGAGGCAAAGACACACAAAGAAATTGCGATGCTTCTCAATATAACAGAGCAATCATCCAAAGTGCAGTTGGCACGCTGTAAAAAAAAATTGTTGCACTTACTCATTAACAAATAGCAAAAAGTATGAATTACAGAACAAAAATAAACGACTACCTCAGTGGGAAAATGACTCCCGCCGAAAAAGATATTTTGGAACAAGAACTGATCTCCAATGAGAACTTGCAGGAGGCATTCTTTGAGATGCTGACTCCGGCTTATGCCGAACAACATCTTCGCCAAAACATAAGAGCACAAATACAAGCCTCATCCACGAAAAGATCATCCTACTTTCCGCTGATTGCCGCCTCCATTATGTTGATTTTGGGCATATCATTTTTCTTGAGCACACATTCATTCGCTCCCCGACATAGTATGGACTATTTCATAGATTATCCGGTCCCCGGAAAAACCAGGGGAAAGACAAGCAATGTTCGTCCCGAAGCCTATCATCTTTTCGAAGAGAAAAATTACAGCAAGGCTTACGCTGCCTTTATGAGTCTTGATGAGACTCCGCAAATAAATTTATACCGGGGCATCTGTCTTCTTCATCACCATGAAATAAATAAACGCAAAGCAGCTATCCCCTTTCTTCTGAAAGTTCTGCACTCCGGAACAAATCTTGACCAAACCGCCGATTGGTTTTTGGCAATTGCCTATTTCCAAACCGGAGAAAAAGAAAAAGCAAAAAAAATATTCTTGAAAATAAGCCGGGACAAAACGCATTACAACCACGACAAGGCAAAAGAATTTCTGGGAACCTACTACTAATCCGCAGGAAACATCATAAGAATCATAGAAATCAGCGCCTTATCCCAAAAACAACACAAAACTCATTGTTTTTATGTGTACCTTTGTCGCATATTCAGACAACAATGGACAGTGTTTTTATTCAAATAAAAAAAAGACCCATAAGCTATCTATCTCCGGCTTTGATATTCATTCTGTCCCTCTCTATGCTAAGTGCACAGGAAACGTATTCCTCCAATCTTACAAAAGAATGGCAAGCCCTAAGCATCCGGCTACATCAAGAAGGCATTCATCAATCAATTGCAAATCAATACGAAACACTCCATTATAAGTGGAAGAACTCCTTCAACAACGCTGAAGAATTTGCTTCCGGGGGCAATTTCAATTTTTTCTCGGATAAATACCGGAAATCAATATTAGACACTATTTTTCAACGGGATTGTGAGTTCGTTGAGAATAACAATCATTTCAAAGATTCGCTGCTAAAAGCTAAGATATTGTTTTATGTTGCCCGTTCACAATTTTTCCTCCGGAGTTTCCGCCCGGCTCTTTCCTGCTTTGACAAAGCCTTATCTTTCTCCGGAACAAAAGATGAAAGCCTCAAGAATGACATCCTGGAGGCTACCGCAGACACCTACGAAGAGATTGCCGAATATCAAATTGCTATTGCCTATTATCAATTTTTGTTGCCAAAATATATCCGTACATACGGCAAAATACACCACCGTACAGCTCTTCTCTATGAAAAAATCGGAATTTGTTATTCCCATATTGAAGACGAACGAAAAACGGATACTATTTACGGACAATCCATTAACTCCTTGGCTCACAATAATTTTCTAAAAGCCTACCAAACAAATATGAAGGTCTTTGCCGGCAAAAATCGCTATGCTGCCATCAACCTTTTCCAATTGGGCATCAATACCTATTACAAAATAAACTATTGCCAAACGAAACAACGTACACACTACATTGACTCCGCAATCTCACTATTAAAAAGAGCTGCTATTTATATAGAAAAATATTATCCGGAGGAAGTGAAGCTCGGAAATATTTACAATTCCCTTTCATTTTGCTATTTGGCAAAAGGGAAAACCGATAGTCTGCATCTCTATCTATCCAAGAGTTACAAATCACATTTGAAAAACAGAGGAAAACACCATCCAATGACCATTTTGGCGGCACTCTATTTGTCCTATTTCAACTTCCCTCAAAAGCCCGATAGTGCACTTGTCTATCTCCAAAAGGCTATGAGCTATTGTGTTCCGGAATTTCACCCTCGCAATATATTTGAAAATCCGGACGAAACCCTTTACATTATTGATGATTTTATGTTCTCATTGATAAATGACAACAAAATAAAACGCTTCGTCGAAATGTATAACAACACAAAACAAAAAAAATATCTATACGCTGCTACCAATACGGCAAAACTTAACTTAAAAACAGGCAGGCAAAGCATCAAAAAACGACACCTAAGCGCTGAATTTGGAGACTGGTCAAAAGAGCTCAACAAAAAATCAAAACAAGTTTTCCGGACATATATCCTCAAATACCAAAATTCATTTTCCCCGGAAACCCTAGACTCAGCGCTAAATCTTTTGGAAGAGAATAATATGTATTCCAATGTTTTGAAAGAAAATATCGCAACCTACAAACAGACCATACAAAAATCATCCTTCGTAAATACGCAAGGACAAATAGCTCTACTGACGAAAAAAATATTGAATGCTCTCAAAGCAAAAAAATATGATACGCTAATTGATTTGCAACGAAAGTATCTCAGGCTTTCATTCCGGTTGGAAAAGATGACCCAATCCCTTTTATCTTCACGAAGTAACATTCCAAAAACACATTATAGCTATATTCCTATTTCCGGGCTGCAACAAAGACTCCGGCATTCAACATATCTCAGATATATCGTTATGCCGGATGAGATAGGGGTTGTAGGCATCAACCAAGATACTGCTATCTATATTCCGTTACAAGTCAAGCCGGATTCTCTCCGGAAAATGGCCGGTACTTTTTACCGGGAAATCACAGACCCAAACTATTCTGTATCCAAGCGGGATATTTTTCCCCGGCAGGCTTGGCATCTCTTTCAAGTATTGTTCCCCCCGGGCATCAAGCAACTGCTTGACAACACCAAAAGACTTTTTATTACACCCGAAGATTTTCTATTGAAACTTCCGTTTGAGACTTTATTAACCGAGAGAGAAGTCTCAAAACCGGTATATTACAACAAACTTCCATACCTCATCAAACAATGCAGTATAGCGGAAGTTGCCGGAATAAGTCATTTCGTGGACGGGAGCAAACACATTACTCACCGTTTGAAATATGTCGGTTTTGCTCCCGGATTTCGAGGACATCAAAAGTTGCATAGCAATATTGCGGAGATACAAAAAATCGCAAACATTTTTGGAGGAAAAGTGATTAGTGGAACAAGTGCTAATAAAAAAAACTTTTTATCTTATTTAGATTCCGCAGACATTATCCAAATCTCCACGCACTATACTCCGGATATGAATAATCCTCTCAATTCAAATCTTATTTTGGACTCCACACCGGAAGGAAATAATCTCAGTATTACGGATATCTATGCCAATAAGACGGATGCAGGTTTAATTATTCTTAGTGCTTGCCAAACAGGAAACGGAAAAATCTTGCAAGGAGAAGGGGTGATGAGCTTTGCCAAAACATTAGAGTGTGCCGGTGCCGATTGTATCATAAGTAGCATTTGGGATGCCGACGACAATGCATCAAAGAAAATACTCTGCCGCTTCGCCGAAAATATCAACCGAAAGAAAAGTATCGAGAGTGCACTGAGAGACGCAAAATTGGAATACATAGCATCCACAGATGCCACTTTCGCACATCCATATTATTGGGCAAACTATCAGATACAAGGAGACGGCACACAAACCTTCCTCAAAAAAGGAAGACTTCAATATATCATTGCCTTTTCGCTCCTGCTTATTCTTCTCCTTATCTTGTGGAAAGCATTCCGGTAAAAACAAGGGAACTATCCGTTCATCGAGATGAGAAACTCCTCATTAGTGGCGGTCCGGCGCATTTTGTCCTTCAAAAATTCCATCGCCTCTACAGTATTCATATCCGCCAGATGGTTTCTCAATATCCAGATTCGTTGCAATTGCTCTTTGTCTGTCAACAGGTCATCACGGCGCGTACTGGAAGCCACAATGTCAATAGCCGGGAAAATTCTTTTATTAGCCAATTTTCTATCCAACTGCAATTCCATATTACCGGTACCCTTAAACTCTTCAAAAATGACATCATCCATTCTGGAACCGGTATCCGTAAGAGCCGTGGCAATGATCGTCAGCGAACCGCCGTCTTCAATATTACGGGCTGCGCCGAAAAAGCGTTTCGGTTTTTGCAAGGCATTGGCTTCCACCCCTCCCGAAAGGACTTTTCCCGATGAAGGGGTAACCGTATTGTATGCCCTTGCCAAACGCGTGATAGAATCCAACAGAATAACGACATCGTGTCCGGCTTCTACCAATCTTTTGGCTTTCTCCAATACCAAATTAGCGATTTTGACGTGTCTGTCCGCAGGCTCGTCAAAAGTAGAAGCAATGACCTCGCCATTAACATTCCGTGCCATATCCGTAACTTCTTCCGGACGCTCATCTATGAGCAATACGATTAGGAAAACTTCCGGATGATTGTATGCTATGGCATTGGCAATATCTTTGAGCAATCTTGTCTTACCGGTTTTCGGCTGAGCCACAATCAAACCGCGCTGTCCTTTCCCCAAAGGGGCAAACAAATCAATGGCACGCAACGAAAGGGTATTATACTTTCCGCCGGTAATATTAAATTTCGTATCCGGAAAAAGGGGAGTTAAGAAATCAAAGGGCACCCTGTCCCTGGTCTGCTCGGGAGAACGTCCGTTGATACCTTCCACTTTGATAAGCGGGAAATATTTCTCTCCGTCTTTGGGAGGACGGATTCTGCCCCTTACCGTATCGCCGGTTTTAAGCCCGAAAAGCTTAATCTGACTTTGAGAGACATATATGTCATCCGGAGAATTCAAGTAATTGTAATCCGACGAACGCAAAAATCCAAATCCCTCGGAAATTATTTCCAGCACACCTTCACTCACGATTAGTCCCTCTTTCATAACGGAGGGCTCCTCCTTTGATTTTTTCTTGTTATTCTTATTTTGATGCTTTCCGTTATCTTTTCCGCCGGATTTCGCTTGTGAGTCTTGTGCCGGTTCCGCAACCGTTTCCTGCATCTTCACAGCCTTTTCTTGCTCTTCCGTATTTCCGGCAACGGAAACACCTTCTTGTTTATCAATGCTTGTGGCAAGCACTTCCGAAGAAGCCACTTTAACCTTCTTCCTTCTCCTTCGCTTCATTCTTTGAGGCTGTCCTTCACTCTCTCCCGTTTCCTTTTTCTCCTCAGCAGATTTAACTTCCGCGTCTCCGGATCCGGACATTACGGGTTCTCTCCTTTCACTATGGGAAGTTTCTTCATTCGCACCTCCGACTTCTATGATTTTTTGCAATAACTCTTTTTTACGATAAGATTGGATTCTCTTAATTTTTAATTCTTTAGCAATCTCTCTAAGCTCAGGCAGTTTTAAGCCTTGCAACTCACTGATTTGATACATTTATATATTTTTTTGTTCTAATACTCTTAATGGAAATTTTGAAATCCGAACTTTATTAAACCATTAGATCACACCTTACTTTCTTCTCTTGTGAAAGATTACTTGAAACGCAACCACCGAAAGGATTTCGCCGGCAAAAGTAATAAATATTTTAATTATACTAATTTTTTTATGGTTTTTTGCTTCCTTTAACACCACTGACAAAAAAAGCAGAAATTATAATATCACAATCGCCTGTTTTATCATACGGGAAGAACGACTCTTCGATTTGCTGTTCTCCATTCAAAAAAAACAATTACTTTTGCACCGGATAAAATAACGAAAATATGTAATATGATTCGGGGGATAAAAAATTTCAGAAAATACTTTTCTACGGTTCTCATTGTGTTCATAACTTTGACCGCCTACCCTTCCCGCTATCACATCTTGGACAGCATAAGAAATGCTCTGCAAAAGGCAAAAAACGATACGGTAAAAGTGAACTTAATGCAAGAAATGGCTGCTAATTACATGCAATTGTCACCGGACTCCGGTATTCACTACCTAAAAAAAACGCTCTCCCTTTCGGAGAAAATAGGCTATCAACCGGGAATTGCCGAAGCATTTAAACACATCGCAGAGTATTATCTCAACAATGAAATGTATAGCAAAGCACTTATTTTTTTCCACAAAGCAGCTAACCAATACCACTCATTGCATGATCCGGGAGAAATATACTGCTTGGAAGAAATATCCAAAATACATTTTTTAATCGGGAATTTTCGACTTGCCATAAAATACTCAAAAGAAGCCTTGCAATCCGCCGTCAATCATAACGATGAAGAATGGATGACAAGGTGCTACAACAACTTGGGAGTATTGTACAGAAACATCAAGAAATATGATTCGGCAATCATGTATATTCAGAAAAGTTTATCCATTGATGAGAAGAATGAAAACCTGCTGGGAATTGCCAAATCATACAATAATCTGGGAATTATTTCATATAAAAGGGGAGACACTACCAAAGCGATATCTCTATTTCAAAAATCAATTGACCTCAAGAAAAAAGCCAACGATTCTTCGGGAATCGCAACAGCATACGCAAACTTGGGAAAAATTTATCTTCGAAAAGCGAAAAATAGAAAAACGGAAAAACAAAAAAAAGAAAATTACCGGAATGCTATTCACAATGCAAAAAAAGCTTTGGAATATATAAAAGGCAGGCACGAACCCCATATTAAAAAAAATGCTTCCAAAATTCTATCTTCTGCCTATGAAGGGATTGGAGATTACAAATCCGCTTACCGTATTGTATCAAATTACCTTAAAGCCAGCGACAGCCTTAGCCGTATCGAAAGGAACAAAACGATAGAACAAATCGAAGCAAAATACCAAGAGAAGCAGGAAAGACAAAATGCCATCGAGCAACAAAAAAGAGAATTGGAGGAAAATAAAATCAGATTCAGAATACTATTATTAATCATCTTCTTCCTTATCGCCTTGTTCTTCATAATTCTTTATAGCCGTAATAAGATTAAAAACCAAAATAACGAACTAATCAAACTCAACAAGGAGATTCAATCCCAGAAAAAGCAAATCGAAGAAAGTGAAGAAAAATACAAACGGCTCCTTCATACTCATACCGAAGGTGTTCTTTTGACAGACAATGATAACAATATCACTTATGCCAATCCCGCCGCTGAACAAATATTCTTATGTCCTGAGACACAGCTTATAGGGAAGAATTTTTTTGATTTTCTCCATGAAGAAGATTCCGGAAAGATTGAAGAAG
This sequence comes from Bacteroidales bacterium, assembly GCA_015489405.1. Classification (GTDB taxonomy): domain Bacteria; phylum Bacteroidota; class Bacteroidia; order Bacteroidales; family S143-32; genus S143-32. The sequence continues at coordinate 14,970 of WFZU01000176.1, read as the reverse complement.
AAACCCGCATCAGACTTTCCGGAAAGAGCAGTAAATACGAGGTTAAAATTAAGGATAGTAACAACAATACACGCATATTGTATATTGCCGCTACTCCTCTGTATCAAAAAAACGTCATTGTAGGAGCCACCGCCATTATCCGCGATATTACCGACAAGCGCTTAGCCCAAACAAAATTAAAAGAAAGTGAGCGAAACTACCGGGTTCTTTTTGAAAATTCTCCTATCGGAATACTCACAGCCTCCCTTGACGGGAATATTATTTCCATCAATCAGAGGTTACTAAAGATGTTTGAACTCAAATCGCTTGAAGAAGCCAAAAAAATCAATCTACTCCAATCTCCCCAACTCAATCAACTGGGCATAAGCGAAGACTTCCGGCATTGTGTTAGCTCCGGCGAAACACTTGTAAAAGAATTTCATATTCGCACCCCCGCCGGTAACATTTTGTATGTCAGAGGGCATTTTGTACCTATCAAAGGAAAAGACGGAAAAATAGAAAAGATATACGCTACCATTGAAGATATCAGCAAAAATAAGGAAATGGAGTCGGCTCTCATCGAAAGTGAAGAAAAATACAGAACCCTTTTCCAAAACAGTGAAGATGCTATTCTGATACTTCAAAACAACCGGTTCATCGACTGCAACAACTCCGCTATAAAACTCTTCGGCTACTCTACCAAAGACCAACTGCTAAATGTCCACCCTTCCGCCCTGTCTCCGGACAAACAAGAAGACGGGAAATCTTCCTTCGACAAAGCCGAAGAAATGATTCAACAGGCAATATCAAAAGGGCACCACCGCTTTTCCTGGATTCATCAACGGGAAGACGGTAAAAACTTCTTCGCAGAGGTACTGCTAACCAAAATTCAATATCAAGACAACTTTGTTATTCATTCCGTCGTAAGAGATATTTCCATGCAAAAATTAGCCCTCCAAAAAATCAAAGAGGGAGAAAGAAAATACAGGCTTATTTTTGAAAATTCCCCGCTGGGAATATATACTGCCGATCTCGAAGGACAAATTACTGACGCCAACCTGGCTCTCCTGAGTATGTTGGGTTCTCCTTCCGTTGAACATACCCGTACCGTCAATATCCTGAAATCCGAGCAATTAAAAAAAATCGGCTACGCAGATGATTTTATCAAATGTAGAGAAAACGGAGAAATAATCGTACGTGAAGACAAGTACGTTTCGGTCTGGGGCAAAGAAACGTATCTTAGAGGCTACCATATACCTTTGCGGGATGAGCAAGGTAAGATCGAAAAAATATATGCTGTCATAGAGGACATCAGTGAACAAAAAGAAGTAGAAAAGAAACTTATAGACGCTAAAGCTGCCGCAGACAAAGCAAACCAAATGAAAAGTGAGTTTCTCGCCAGAATGTCCCACGAAATCAGAACTCCGATGAATGCCATCATTGGATTCTCTTCCGTACTGGAACAACAACTGAAAGACCCCGTTCACAAATCCTATATAGAAAAGATATTATTGAGCGGCAACAACCTGTTGGGGATCATCAATGACATTCTTGATTTCTCCAAAATTGAGGCAGGAGAGCTAAAGATAGAGAAAAAAGAAAACAATCCCTTGACAATATTACATAACATCGAGCAACTATCCAGCCAAAAGGCTAAACAAAAAGGAATCAAAGTTGAAGTGAACAAAGACATTTCCGTTCCCGGAAAGTTCTTCATAGATGCCTACCGGATTCAACAGGTATTACTCAATTTAGTAGATAATGGCATCAAATTTACCGAAAAAGGAGGGGTATTCTTAAATCTTCAATTCCTCTCCTCCGCCTCCGGCCCACAACGGGGAGAACTGATTTTCACCGTCAAAGATACCGGAATCGGTATTCCCGAACAGGATTTGAAACATATCTTCAAAGAATTTAAACAGGTGGAAGGACAGAGTGTTGCCAAATACGGAGGTACCGGACTGGGACTTTCTATTGCCAAACACCTTACCGAGCTTATGGGGGGAGAAATAAAAGTTTCCAGCCGCCAAGGAGAAGGGACTACTTTTACCGTTATCTTGAAAAATGTTTTAGTAGCCGACAGCCGTAAAAGAGAAGAAGCGAAGCCGGAAGACACATTTGTCCTACATAAAACATTACAACTATTAATTGCCGAGGATATTCCCGTCAATAGGCAATTGCTGAATATTCTCTTGAAAGGAGAAAATATAAACATTCGCGAAGCGGAAACAGGAAAAGAAGTGCTTGAAATACTGAAAGATTTTCATCCCGAAATTATCCTGATGGATATTCAAATGCCTGAAATGGACGGATTTGAAGCTGCTAAGATAATCCGTAAAAATCCCGCCTACGATGACATTAAATTGGTCGCTCTAACGGCTCATGCCATACAAGAAGAAATCCAAAAATACAAAACCGTATTTGACGATTACCTCATAAAACCGATTGAAAAGAAAGACATTATGAATGTCTTTAAAAAATATTTGAGCTGAATCAAAAAATAATTCTTCCCGGCAATAGCAGAACGGTATCCCCGGAAAGGAAAAACCAATCTCCGGAGCAAGCTTATTGTGAAACTTCTCCGGATAAAGGTAGAAACAAAGACCCCAAACATCAACAAGGATCTGTTTGGAGGGGGGGAAACCTTTGACCCGGTTTTATCAATATTTCAAAATCTTCCGGCTATAATCCCTGCCCTGCGCGTAAATCTTCATCAGATAAACACCCGGCTTTAATCCTTTCATTTCCACGATAGCATCCCCTTCACAGCGAGCTTCTTTTACGTTGCCTCCAAGCATATCAAAAAGCACATACCGGAATGGCATCGCAGAAGAAATATAAAGCCGGTTCCGTACAGGATTTGGTGCTATGCGAATCTCATCTATTTGATTCTCAACAACACTTGACGGAGCCGATATTTGCAAAGAATATATTCTCCCGGAACCCAACGCCATCGTCTTCCCACCCAGAAAATCAAAGCGGTACAACCATGTACCCGGAATATCCGGCGAGAAAGTACTGACAAAATACTTGCCCGTATTGATTTCTCCTTCGCCCTCATTCATCGTGTAGTTTTGCCAATCGCCCTGCGGCTTCTTAACCCACACAACAGCCGTCTCCGGGAAAGCGCCTCCCTCATGATGATATTTTATTTTTATCTCAACATTCCCGCCCATATCAGCCGTTTCCGGCGTCTCGTTCTCATTCAAATACGGGATATTATACGCAATGCCTTGTTCCCCACCGGCTGCCGACTCTCCATCTGCAAAATCATATTGATACACCCAACCGGAATAGGCGGAAGTGTCATCCCCGAAATACACGGTCTTCGTAAAAAGCTTTCCCGTACTGATGTTTCCCGTGGAAGCATTCATCGTCATCTCTTCGTAAGTTTCACCTCCGTCATCGCTCAAAAGAAGTTTTTTTACAGTCGGCTCATCTCCATTAAAATCAGTATAAACAATCTGAAAATCAGCTTTTTTCCAATTTGCATTGGCAACCATATTGCCGGCTGTCTCCACCCCGTTTTGTCCTACCGAGGGCGTAGACAAAAGCGGAGCATAATTCACGCCGGGCAAAATCACATGTACGTGATAAGGATTCACGTACGAGCCCGCATCTATCAAGACCTCTTCGTCCCCGCAATTACTGCGGGAAACCACTTTCAACAGGTATTCCCCTTCGGGAAATGAAACCTCATCCTGAAAAAAAACAAGTGTCTTCTGTACACCTGCCCCGATCAAGAGTTGCTTTTCTCCGATTTCTCCCACGAAAGTTCCATCCAAACCATATACTCCCAGGCTAATACACCCATTCCAGTCCATACCGATATTTTGTACCTGTAAAGGTAAAACAACACTCTCCCCTGCAATCATAGGATTGGGATTCAAAAGATCCAGCCCGGACTTCAATATCAAATGAGGACCGGACTCACTTCCCGGAAAAAGAGGAATAACAATCTGCTGATTGCTGTTAAATCCGTTCACATCCGTAACGGAGAAATATCCGTCACTCGACCCGGTCCAACCCCAATTGAAGTGAAACATATTCGCATCATTGTACCCATCACAAACAAAAGCATGCCCGCCATAGCTGCTGTACCCGGCATACAAAACCGGTCTCGCTTCATCCAACTCCCCTTTCAACATACTTATCCACACATCATTGGAGACATCATCCTTGTGTCTCAATTGAGCCGAATAATGATAATTGAAATAGTTTTTCAAGGCATGTGTCGCCGCCTCCATGGAGGTACCACTCCCCGTCGGAGAATAATTCATATTCGAACCGATACCGCAGTGCGACATCAACAGGGCTACATCATCATTGTAGTTGTATAACGAATTAGGCATATTATCCCAACCGTAGGTTGTCTCTCCGAAATTGGCATACAAAGTCCCGTAAACCGGATGAACATACGAATGTTCGCCGGTACCATGTTCCGGAAAATTATGATATTTCATCACCTGTGCCATAGCCGTAGCAACACATCCCGTATAAACATGTCCGTCGGGACCACCATTATCTGCGGGGCAATCGGTATTGTAAAAAGTCCCCTGCCCCCATTTGGTCGTTATCAAAGGAGACACACTTTTGCCCCGTTCATTACGAATACGGGATTGCAACAAATCTTCCCACGCAGCCCGGGCGGACTCATCTACTATATGATTTTCAATCAAATTCTTTACATAACGGCTATATCCGTCTATCCAAGCTCGAGCACTGGGATTGAAGTGCAAATCATTGGTGCCGCTTTCGGTAGAATACGCCAATACGGGTTTGGCATTTTTGTCTGCCGGTAAAATCACAAAACCAAGCGGGTCGATCGTTACAATGTATAAAGTCCGGAGTCCATCCTCCTCAAGTTCATCAATCGCACCGATCTTGGCATTTTTCATTCCGTAAGCATGCATCCAGACCAAAGCAGACCTGCCGGCTTCTTCTTTTTCAACTCTTTGAGCAACAACAAATAGTGAGAAAAAAAGCAATCCCACCAACATTCCGGTTTTCACAACAATCCTATTCATATAAATTATATTTTCAATTCAGACAAGACAAAGGTATAATTCGTTGTCAGAAAAAACGAAAAGAAATCCCGCTCCGGACAGGAAGCCCGGAATTTCCGGCAAAAACGGGAAGTTGCTATCTCCCGCATTCGCAAAGAAATGAAAATACTCACCGGCGGGTTCTCCTCCGCCCACTATTTTACTAATAAACGATGAACCGACGAATTGGCGGTTTCCAATTGCAGAATATAGCTTCCCTTGGATAGTCCGCTTACCGGCAAAACAACGGAATTTTCGATAATACCTTGCAGCAATACCCTTCCCGAAGCATCTATTATATGATAATGCACGGGACCATAATATGCAGATTCTATATGGAGCTCCTCTTTTACGGGATTCGGATACACAAAGAAGTCGTCATTGGTAAGAACTTCTCCGACCGCAGTAGGATAATCTACATGAAAGCTGTATTCTTTTCCACTGCCGAGAGCCATCGTCTTCGAGTCTGAAAAACCAAATTTGTACTTCCAATCTCCGACTACATCACCAATAGTGTAATCCACCTGGTACCACTTGCCGCTCTCTACCGAACCTGTTCCTTCCTCCATCGTTACTTCCGTCCACTCTTCACTGTCGGGCGATTTCACAAAAAGACTTTTGGCAAAAGGCAGCTCGCCTCCTTCATTAACATATTTTGTCTTAAAGGTAATAGTAGCTCCGGTTACCGTATCTTCTTCCTGCAAAGTCTCTTTCAAATAGGGAATATGGTATGCTATCCCTTGTTCTCCGGTGGCATCCAATTCGCCATCGTTGAAATTGAACTTATATACTTGTCCGGCATAGTTGTTTTCATCACTGCCAAAGTCGTAAGTATAGTAATACCGGACTCCGGTTTCATTGTCGCCCTCGCCTTCAATCATATCATAAGCCGTGTAATTGGCACCGTTATCCGTACTGATTTGCAGCTGTTTTACAGCCGGAGCATCCCCATTAAAATCCGTATATTTTATCTGAAAAATACCCGATGTCCAACTGTCATCATCTTTCACCAAATTGCCGGCGTAGGGAGCCCCCAATTCGTTCCCCTCAAGGGTATTCAAAAGAGGCGCCATATTGGCATCCGGGTCTATTAGATTGATTTGATACGGATTGGCATAGTTCCCCGGTTCTACCAACACCATCTCTCCCGAACAGTCTTGTTGATAATACATTCTCAGTTCATAAGTTCCTACCGGAAATTCAATATCGGGATTTGAGAATACTACCGTCTTGGTAGCATTAGGATTGACCATCACCTCTTTGGAATCAATATCTCCTACAAAGTTCCCCTCCATATCATATAAAGACAAATACACACAACCGTTAAAAGGAGCCAAACCGGTATTTTTCACCTGACTGGGAAGGCTTGCCGCATTGCCCAGCTCTAACGGATTAGGGTTTATAAAAGATAAATTAGACTGCAAAGTCAATGTAGCAAATGCTTCTTCCGCCGGTTCCATATAGAAAATAGCGTTCTGGTTATAGGAGAAATTACTTCCTCCGGGGTTTAAGTTATTGATGTTGAAATAGCCGTTATAATAGCCGCTCCATCCCCAATTGAAATGGAAATAATTATTGGCATTATAGCCGTCGCAAACATACGCATGTCCCGAGGTCTGACTGCTATTGTAACCTCCGCTAAACAAAGGTCTGGAATTGTCCAATTCTTCCTTAAGCATCGCGATCCAATCAGATGTGGAGTAGCTATCTTTATTTTTCAATTGGGTTCCGAGACTGTAATTAAAATAATTTTTCACCGCCGGAACTACCGATGAAGGAGACGCACCGCTCCCGTCAACCCCGAAATCCATATCTACAGACACCGCACAGTGATACAATAACAATGCTATATCGTCATCATACGAATAAATAGCATTCGGCATCCCTGCCCAATTGTAGGTCGTATTGCCAAAATTGGCAAATTGATAACCGTAGATAGGATGATTGTAAGAATGAGAGCCCGTTCCATGTTCCGGATGGTTGTGATATTTCATCACCTGCCCCATAGCCGTAGCAACACAGCCTGCCCAGACATGTCCTCCCGGACCTCCGGCAGCGGCCGGACAAAGGTGATTGTAATATTGACCTTGGTCCCAAGTAGTCGTCAAAAGAGGAGTAACGCTTTTCCCCTTGGGGGCAACATAGGTACCTTCCAATAATGCGTCCCATTCCTGTTCCGAAGATTTCACCTTAACATGGTTTTTGATAAGTTCAATAACCTGATTACCATAACTGTACATCCAATCATTGAACGCATCATTTTGGACAAAATCCGGAGCTGTATAATTCAACGAATAAGCAAGAACCGGAGTCGCTTGTTTTTCCGCCGAGAGAACGACAAAGGAGGCAGGCTCAAAATTGGCAATATAAGCCACCGTACGTCCTTTCATTTCTACGGGGCGAATGGACTGTAAAACCGCATCCGTTTTCCCCATGCTTTGCAAGTAGTGGGATGCCGCCTTTTTGGCATCATCAACATTCATTTTCTGAGCTTTCAGCGTAACTGCAAAAAACAGTACGGAAGCCAACAGCAAAAGATTAATAATTCTTTTCATAAGTCTTATATTTAATGTTATTTTTTTGAGCACGTTTTTCTTGCAAGCAAGCAAACAATACTCCCTGTTTACAAAAATCAGTATGCTTTAGCAAAAAACACCTTTTGTGTAGCCGGTTTCCCGGAATAAATACACCTACCTTCCTCCGTGTTTTCTTCCAGCGGAATAAAACGTATCGTCGCTTTGGTTTCCTCCTTTATCTTCTCCTCCGTCTCGGAAGTTCCATCCCAATACGCCACGGCAAATCCGCCTTTCTTTTCAATGACTTCCTTAAATTCCTCCCACGTATCTACATAATGCGTGTTGGCTTCCCTGAAGTCCAAAGCTTTTTGGAAGAGGTTCTTTTGAATAACTTCCAAAAGATGCTCAATCTTTGTCTCCAAACCTTCCATTTGCAAAAACTCTTTCTCCAAGGTGTCTCTTCGAGCCAATTCAACGGTATTATTTTCCAAATCGCGGGGACCGATAGCCAAACGGACAGGAACCCCTTTCATTTCATGCTCGGCAAACTTGAAGCCGGGCTTGTGGGTATCCCTGTTATCATAACGTACCCGGATTCCCATACTGCGCAATTTCTTCACTATCTCATTCGCTTTCCGGGAAATAGCTTCAAATTGTTCATCATTACGATAAATCGGAACGATGACTACTTGCACGGGAGCCAGACGGGGAGGCAGAACCAGCCCGTTGTCATCCGAGTGGGTCATTATCAAAGCACCCATTAACCGTGTAGAAACACCCCACGAAGTAGCCCACACATATTCGAGCTTATTATCCTTGGAAAGGAATTTTACATCAAAGGCTTTTGCAAAGTTTTGTCCCAAAAAGTGAGAAGTCCCGGCTTGCAAAGCTTTCCCGTCTTGCATCAGAGCCTCAATACAATAGGTGTCCAAAGCACCGGCAAAACGCTCATTGGCAGATTTTCGTCCCTTATGAACGGGGATAGCCATCCATTCTTCCACAAAAGTGGAATAAACGTCCAATATCGTCCGGGCTTCGGCTATCGCCTCTTGCTCCGTGGCATGCGCCGTATGTCCCTCTTGCCACAAAAATTCGGCAGTCCGCAAAAAAAGGCGTGTCCGCATTTCCCAGCGCACCACATTTGCCCATTGATTAATCAACAAAGGAAGATCCCGGTAAGATTGGATCCATTTTCTGTACGTATCCCAAATAATCGTCTCCGAAGTAGGTCTCACAATAAGTTCCTCTTCCAGCTTGGCATTCTCATCTACGACAATCCCTTTCCCATCCGGGTCATTCTTCAATCTGTAATGCGTAACCACAGCACATTCTTTTGCAAAACCTTCCACGTGAGAAGCCTCCTTACTAAAAAACGATTTCGGAATAAATAGCGGGAAATAAGCATTCTCATGTCCGGTCTCTTTAAACATATCATCCAACTGCCGTTGAATTTTCTCCCAGATAGAATAACCGTAAGGTTTGATAACCATACTACCGCGCACAGCTGAATTCTCTGCTAAATCCGCTTTCAGCACCAGATCATTGTACCACTGTGAATAATTTTCACTTCTTTTTGTTAAAAACTTTGCCATATCAACGTTTGGTATAATATTTGTTTTTTAACTAAGCGTATGCGTAAAAGTAAATCCCGTAACTCTGTTACTTACTTTCCACATACAACAATAAATAAATAACGTTCTAAAAAGTTACAAAAGTAAAATAATTATAAAATACAGGAGGAATAAATCATGAAAACTTTACTAACATTCTTAACGGCATCCGTTTTAGCTCTGGCAAGTTGCACCAGCTCTAAGGATTTGGCTTACTACGATGACGTATATTATTCACCCAAAGACGGGGAAATTACCACATCAACCACCGTAACAACTCAAAAACCTGCTTCCGGCACCCAATACTCAGGCGAAAGTGTCGAAGCGGAAGATGAAAGCTACGCATCCGATGACAGTGAATATGCTTATTCGGGAAGTTCGACTTCGTCTTACGATGAATACGATGTTGATGATGACGGTGAAGGAAACACCTATATCTACAATTACTATGATAATGATGATGACGATTATTACTACTCCTCCCGTATAAGACGTTTCTACGGACCCCGGGTTTTCTATTCCTACTACGACCCTTTCTTTTATACTTCCGTTTGGGATGATCCTTTCTATTGGGATATTGGATTCTACAGCGGATTCTACTACTCAAGTTTCGGATACTCCCCCTACGGATATTACTACCCTTATGGATACTATGGATACGGACCCTACGGATTTGGGTACAGACATGGATACAGACACGGATATTGGAATGGATATTGGGATGGACACTATGGCTACGACCCATATGATTACGGCTACCACTACCATAACTATCAATATGGACACCGCACTTCCCGCGGCGGAAATTATGTCTCCCATGGCGATAGACCCGGCAATGGAGGAGGAGCCTCCCCTTCACCCGGCGAGGGAAAAAGGATTAAACCTTCTGACATCAAACGTTTGGACAAAAACGGAAATATTGAAAACCGGAAAAGTCGTCCTTCGGATCAGGTCGTCAAAAGAGGGGACCGGAGTAACGTCAAGGATGTCCAACGTAAATCAGACGCTCGAAAGACAGGACACAAAACCCGTCCCAGGATAAATGACAACTCCCGGAAGAGAACTTCCAAAAGACCTGTCTATCACTACAAAAAACGGACGGATACAAAAAGGCATTCACAAAAGATTAGCCCAAGAGGGCAAAGAAAAGATAGCCCTTCCGGCGCTAAGATAAACCGGAAAACAAATGCACAACACTATGCCAGACCTAAATCAAACTATAGCAAGGACTACGGAAGACCTTCCAAAATGGGCTCATCAAGAAGACAAAATCATGCCCGTCCGAGATACAAGAAACCTTCGGGCAATTCTTCTCCCAAGATGCGTCGTTCTACTCCTTCGCATAGCCGCAAGAACAGAAGCTATTCCGCTCCAAAGAGAAAATATTCTCCGGGCTCCAAACGTTCCTACTCTTCTCCTCGCAGAAGTTCCTCTCACAGCTCATATAGTTCTCCAAGGAGAAGCAGAAGTTCCTTTGGAAGTTCACGCTCTTCCGGCAGGAGTTCATACAGTTCTACAAGCCGTTCTTCGGGAAGTTCCTCAAGAAGTCGCAGCAACTCATCCAGCCACAGGGGAAGGATACGATAGGAGACTGCAACATTTGATTTGATCATTAACGGAGTATTAAATTTTAAATAAACAGAAAAAAATGAAAACAACATTCATCATAGGCGCTTTTATGCTATTTTTTTGGGGACAAGTCCGGGCACAAAATGACGTGGACGCAATCCGCTACTCCCAAACCTATCTTGGCGGAACAGCAAAATCAATGTCTATGGCGGGCGCTATGGGAGCGATAGGTGCGGATGCCTCATCATCTTCTTTCAATCCTGCCGGACTGGGGGTGTACCACAGGACCGAATACGCCGTTTCCCCCTCCCTGCTGTTCTCTTCTTCGTCTGTGGACTACCGGGGGACCAAGAGGGAGAACAGCGATGAGCATTTTAATTTTAAAAATTTCAGTTTGGTCTTCGCCCAAAAAGCGAATGGAAAAGATTTGAGCTATTGGCAATTTTCTTTCGGCATGAATGAGACTGCTAATTACACCGGATACAGCCTGATGGAAGGGAGAAATACAGACAACTCATTGCTGGATTATTACGTCAATGTCGCCAACGAGGACAATTATGCTCCGGATGAAGTTTGGGAAACCTATTTGTTGAATAAAGATGAGAACGGAAATTACTATTCCGTAATACCCGCCCACTCGGACATTAGGCAACGGGAAACCAAAGAAACCGGTGGCTATCAAAGAGAAATATATTTCGCCGGAGGCTTAAACTTCAGCAACCGGGTTTATGCAGGACTTTCCATAGGGGTTCCACGGCTTCATTATGATGAATACAGCATTTACTCCGAGATGGACGACCAAAAAGTGGTGGATGGTTTTGACCACTTCGACCTCAAAGAAACTTTGTTGACTACCGGTTCGGGAATCAATATCAAATATGGAATGATTTTCAAAGCTACGGACTGGTTGCGCCTCGGCGCTACCATACATTCTCCGACATGGTTTCAGATGAGCGATATTTGGTCCGGCAGCATGACTTCCGACATCGACACGGCAAGTTATACTTTTGAACCGGAGGACGGCGAGTTCAACTACCAACTGAAAACCCCTTGGCGCACAAGCGGGAGTATCGGAATTATTTTCGGGAAACACGGACTCCTTGATGTGGATGTGGATTATGTAGATTACACCAGTATGAGATTGCGCTCCAAAGATTATGATTTTATTCCGGAGAATGAAAGTATTCATAACAAATATCGAGCTACGCAAAACATACGTGTCGGAGGCGAATACAACTTGGGTATATTCGTACTAAGAGGAGGATATGCATACTATGGCAGTCCTTTTGCAGACGGGATTAACGATGGAAGCAGACAATTTTTTACCGGAGGTATAGGCTACCGCTCCTCCCATTTTTTCACGGATTTAGCCTATATCCACTCCATAAAAAAAGAGGATTACTACCCTTACTCTGTCAGCGGTATCACTCCGGCAAACATAACCGGTGTTAGAAATTCCTTTACCGTAACAGCCGGATTTAGATTTTAACCTACTCTTATTGATGAAACAAAACTGCTGAAAGTCGCCCCTCCGGGACCTGTTTTTTCAGCAGTTTTGCATCAATTAGCGCGAACAGAAAAGAGGTTATTTCCCCGGCATTACACTCGCCATTTTCTTCATCATTTCGTAAGTTTTCCGGAGATCCTTTTCAGTCATTGAGCCAAGTTCTTCGTCGTCTTTTGCCATTTTTTTAAAGTCTTCAAAACTCATATTTTTTATTTCTTGAAGCTTTGTCTTATCATCCTTTCCCATTTCTACATCCGGATCTACTCCCGTCATTTCTTGCAACGGGAAATCAGGCAGATTAAAATAGTTATCCGGAATATGAGATTCAAAGTCAACTTTGACCGCTATTTCAGAAGTTTTTACTCCCATCATATTTCCTTCCGTCCGGAGGGTAATTCCTTTGTATATCCACACCTTTTGTCCCATCAACTCATATATATCACAGGTGTAGGACAAGACGTTCCCCTCTCCTACCTTCTCCCCACCCAAGGACTTCATCATTTTCTCTCCGGTTTCTTTCATAGAAGCATTTCCTCCGGACAAGACCTTATAAACCCCTCTCTCATCACCTTTAATGATAGTTTTAGCATCAAAATCAACGGTATAAACAATTCCTTTGTCAAATTTTGTCAAAGAATGAGTTTGAGTAACTTCTCCCATAGTGCGTTTCGTTTTTTTCTCTTCTACTATTTCCGTCGCCCCATAATCTTTGAATATCAATTTTTTTGTTCCCTTTCCGGCAATATTAAGACCCATAATATTTCCGGAAGTAGAAGTTTGATATTCCACAATCCCGGACTTCACATCATAGCGTTTCATCATTATATCCGGTGATTTACTCAAAGCTGTTGCAGGGCTTCCGGACTTTCCGGCACTTTCTGATTTGGTTTCCGGGGTTTCTCCACAAGCATAAACGACAAGCATACTAATCAGCACTACGGCAATTTTTTTCATCTTTCAGAATTTTTATGAATATTTTCTGCAAAATAAGCAAAAGTTATTCACTTGACGTTCACCCGAATGGGTGATTTTTAACTTTTTCGCACCGGATTAACATTATAATCATAATTTTGCAGCATGAAAATAGCGTATCCATATATCGCCATCGAAGGAGTTATCGGGGCAGGCAAAACCACTTTGGCAAAAATGCTTGCAAAGGAACTAAATGCCAAACTTTTATTAGAATCTTTTGAAGAAAATGCCTTTCTTCCTCCTTTTTACAAAGACCCCGAAAGATATGCCTTTCCGGTAGAAATGTCATTTCTTGCGGACAGATACAATCAGTTGAAAGTGTCGGGAATGAGTCATGACCTTTTTCACCCTTTAACAATAGCCGATTATTTCATTGATAAATCTTTGATATTCGCTAATATCAATCTCAAGAACGATGAACTAAAACTATACAAAAGGTTGTTCTACATTATGCGAAATACGCTCCCCCAACCGCACCTAATCCTGTATTTACATCAAAATATCGACAGGGTTTTGAAAAATATTGAGAAAAGAGGAAGAAACTTTGAAAGAGATATCCCCGCAGCATATTTGCGTTCCCTTCATGCAGGCTATATGCAGCATTTCATCTCTATACAAGACGCTACTATATTAATTGTTAACGTTGAAAATATTGATTTTGTAAAAAACAAAAAAGATTTTATACTGCTTCTAAACCTGTTAAAAAAGCAGTATAAAAAAGGCATCGTGCACATAAACCCTGAAAAAAAGTCTCATTTTTAGAAAAAAAAATAAAAAAAAAGTTGGGGATTAAGAAATGTTGTGTACCTTTGCGCTTTAAAGATTATTGTGTTTAACACGTAAAGTTATAAAGTAACAAATCGAAAAAATAAATTTATAGATCATGAGAAAAAGTTATCAGATTGTATTCGGAATGATGGTGCTGCTTATGTTATTCCCATTCATAAGCAAGGCACAAAACACGACGTTGGACGACAATGATAATGTGTATTATCAATGGTATGTCAACCTCAACGGAGGATTGACCCAAAGTTATTGTGATATTCAAAACTCTACTTATCCGTGGGAAATGTTGGGAAAAGATCAACACGGAACTGCTTTCGGGTTGAAGGTAGGAAGACATATCAGTCCTGTTTTTACTTTATATCTCCAAGGTAAAAAAGGAGGTTTGAAGGGTATCAGTGGTGTGGATACCAAGAAATTAAGATTCGAAACGGATATTAAATACGAGCTTTCTCTGGGAACGACGATTAATCTTTCCAACTTAATTTTTGGTTATAAACCCCGGTTGTTAAGTGTGTACATGCCCTTGGGCCTTGGTTATTCTAGATTTAAAGCGACCCCTTCTTTCATGGAAAATCCGGACAATTTATCCATTGAGGATCAACAAAAAAAATTGGATGAGCGCTATTTTGAAGAAAATGTCTCTCACATTGATGATGATCCCACAGGTGGGATGTTCTTTGCTAATGGTTTAGGCTTGGATATTCGTCTGAATAACCGTTGGGATATTACTTTGGAAACAAAACTTCAGTGGTTGGATAGAGATAAATTCGATGGAATTGTCGCCGGACAAGGAAGTTCTGCAAAATCCAATTTTGCAGACAGAATGGGGATAGATTCCTACAAAGATGCATATTACTATCAAAGCGCTGGTGTTTCATACAACTTCATGAGACCTAAGAATGTTGCCAGCTTCAAGGTTGAAACCAGTAAAGAAGCACTGACGCTTGTTGGAGATTCTGTTCCGGTACACATCGAAGGAGAAGTTC
>WFZU01000175.1 GCA_015489405.1 Bacteroidales bacterium | reverse complement strand
GTAGTATAGGCTAGTGTTTGTCTATAAAGTCAAGAGCTTGAGCCGGAATGTTCGAATGCAAGCCTGTCTGCCGTATGCACAGGCAGGGCTTGTGAAGTTCTGAAAGCAAAGGAGCTAACTTTTGTGAATGTGTTACATAGAGCTTGTCGAAATGAAGTTTTGAGTATGAGCGTAACGAAGTTATTGGACATTATAGACGGACTCTATTTATTGCGGAAGGGTAGAAAAGGGAGTGTGCAGGAGAGCAGCAATGTTTTTATTACACCTTCAAAGGCGATTCCCTTGGAGAACATTTTCCAATACTTCCCATATTCGGGAAGCGCTTTTATCCCAGGAGAAGTCTTTCCGGCGTTGGAGTCCTTTTGCTATCAGTTGATTTCGCAGTTTTTCGTCCTTGCTGATTTGTTCCATTGCCCGGGCGATATCTTCTTTATCTCCGGGATTGACCAAGAGGGCGGCGTCTCCGGCAATTTCCGGCATGGAAGTAATATTGCTGGTGATGACCGGCACGTGTGCCCGGAAAGCCTCCACAATCGGTATTCCGAAACCTTCCAAGAAGGAAACGTACGTCATCGCCAAGGCGGAACCAATCACGGAAGTCAGTTCTTCCATTTGCAATCTTCCCGTGAAAACCACTTGGTCGCGAAATTGCATACGGCGGTAGGCTTCCTCTATTTCCCTTGTCCAGTACATTTTTTCGCCTATGACGAGCAAGCGGACGGGGGTGTCATGGCGGCTTTTATACAGGTCGAAAGCACGGAATAAGTTCGTAAGATTTTTACGGGGATTGAAGGCACCGACAAACACGAAATAGGGGGCGCCATTCGTATATTTTTCGCGGACAGCCTGTTGAACGGACGGTTCTACCGGAGCAAAACGCTCATTGGCACCGTTGTAAACGACCTTTATCTTTTCCGGAGAAATATGGTATTGGCGGATAATGTCTTGCTTGGTAAATTCCGAGACCGCAATAATTTTAGTGGCTTTTTGTGCGAATTTAGGGAAAAAGTGCCGGTAATAATGCCTCGCAAAAAAGGGGACATCTTTGGGGCGGTGTTCAAAATTCAAATCATGAAAGATGGCTATTTGCGGTACATTGCTTCGTAAAGAAAGGTAAGAATCCGGAGAGAAAAAAAGGTCGGCTTCGAGCTTTCGCAGTATGCGGGGAAGTACCCATTCAAACCAGATTAGATAGAGAATGGGATGACGCGCTTGGGGAGGGGCGACAATGGGGTGAACATTGCCGGCAAAAATAAATTCATCCGCATAGGGACGGTCAAAGATAAAGTAAAATTCATGTTCCGGGTGTGCCCGGGTAATGCGCTTCAGATTTTCGTAAGTAACCCAGCCGATACCCTCCAAACGGTTTTTTATTAATAATCTTGTATTTACTGCAATTCTCAAATCTTTTATTATTTACCTTTGCGGCAAAATTAATGAGATTATTCCTATGATGCAGAGGAAATTTCTTTCAAACTTGTTTTTACTGCTTTTTCTCAATCTTATGGTGAAACCATTTTGGGTCTTTGGCATTGACAGGACGGTGCAAAATGTCGTAGGGACAAGCGATTACGGATTGTATTTTGCTATTTTCAATTTTTCTTTCCTATTCAATATATTGTTGGATGTAGGCATCAGCAATTTCAATAACCGGAATATTGCACAAAATAAACAACTGATAGAGAAACATTTCTCACGCATTATTCTCTTGAAAGCCTTGCTTGGGCTGGTCTATTTTGCCGTGAGCTTTCCGGTGGCTTTCTTAGCCGGTTTTGACAGTTTGCATTTCAAATTTTTGATTATCATTGCTTTCAATCAGTTTTTGCTCTCGTTATTGCTGTATATCCGGTCCAATATTTCCGGTTTATTGTTGTTTCGTACAGACAGCATCTTGTCGGTGATGGATCGTTTGTTGATGATCCTTTTTGTAGGGATTTTGCTGTGGGGAGGAGTGTTGCACACTCCGTTCCGGATAGAATATTTTATTTTGGCGCAGACCTTGGCATATTTGATTACCATTTCGATAGCTTTTGCCGTGGTGGTTTATCATTCGCATTTTCGTGCTCCCAAATGGGATTATCCTTTTTATCTTTTGATAATCAAAAAATCAGCTCCTTTTGCTCTGTTGATATTGTTGATGGGTATTTATTCGCGGGTTGATTCGGTCTTGTTGGAACGGATTTTGCCGCAAGGGCAAGGAGAAAACGAAGCCGGTATTTATGCCCAAGGTTTCCGGGTCTTGGATGCTGCTAATCAGATTGCTTTCCTCTTTGCCGTTCTTTTGTTGCCGGCTTTCTCTTATATGATTAAACAAAAGGAATCCATTTATGATTTGGTGCGTATTTCTTTCAATATTTTGTTTGTCGTGAGTTCGGTGGTGGCGATAACGTCTTTTTTCTTTTCAGGAGACATTGTGAATCTGCTGTATCCCCGTCAATCCGGTGAAGTAGCTGCCCATTTTCAGTATCGTTTTGCGGAAGCTACCCGCTTGTTTCCGTTTTTGATGGCGGCATTTGTAGGCTATGCGAGCACCTACGTTTTCGGAACGCTCCTGACGGCGAAAGGGGATTTGAGAAATCTGAATATTATTGCGGCTGTCGGGGTATTTGTCAGTTTATTGTTAAACCTGATACTGATTCCCCGTTTTTTTGCTTTGGGAAGTGCTTTTGCCAATTTTTTTGCGCAATGGATTACGGCAATATTGCAAATCCGGTTGGCGCATCGCTATTTCCGCTTCCCCGTCAAGCGGCGTTACCTCCTTTCTTTACTCCTCTTTGTCGTTTCGACGATAGTCGTTTTCATTATTCTTGACCGGCTTGCGTTTCCTTGGTACGGGAAATTGATTGCGGGCATATTCTTTGCCTTGATTAGTGCGGTGAGTCTGCGTATCGTAAATGTAAAAGAGTTTTACCAAATATTATTTAATAAAATCGACCGGTGATGATTCTAATCAAAAACATCAAAAAATTAGTTCAGATAGAAGAACAGCCCGTCTCGTGGAGAGCGGGCAAAGAGATGCAAGAGCTTCACACGCTGGATGAAGCTTATTTGATTATCAAAGATGATAAAATTGATGATTTCGGCTTGATGACGGCTTTGCCAATGACGGAAGACACTTTTGCGGAAGTGATTGACGCAAGCGGAAGGATGGTGTTTCCGAGTTTTGTGGATTCGCATACGCATCTGGTCTATCCCGCAAGCAGGGAGATAGAATATGTGGACAAAATTAAGGGCTTGTCTTATGAAGAAATTGCCAAAAGGGGGGGAGGAATCCTCAATTCCGCCCGTCTGACTGCCACCCGGTCCGAAGAGCAACTCTACCGGTCGGCAATGCAACGTTTGCAAGAGATTATCCGTTTGGGTACCGGTGCCGTGGAAATCAAAAGCGGTTATGGACTGACTCCTGAAAGCGAATTGAAGATGTTGCGGGTTATCCAAAGGCTCAAACAGGATTCTCCCTTGACCATAAAAGCTACTTTTTTGGGGGCTCATGCTATCCCGCCGTCTTACAAAGGGAGACAAGAGGAGTATGTAGATTTGATAATAGAAGAGATGCTTCCGGTAGTGGCGGCAGAGCGATTGGCGGATTATATGGATGTTTTTTGCGATCAGGGGTTTTTTACGGTTGAGAGTACGGACAGACTGCTCAATGCTGCGATGAAATACGGTTTGCGACCGAAAATTCACGCCAATGAATTGGCAAAGTCGGGAGGGATTCAAGTAGGGGTGAAGTATAACGCCCTTTCGGTAGATCACTTGGAATATACCGGCGAGGAGGAGATGAGAGTGTTGAAGGATTCGGAGACGATGCCGACGGTTTTGCCGGGGGCTGCCTTCTTTCTTGGAATGCCTTATGCGCCTGCAAGGCAAATGATTGATTACGGATTGCCGCTTGCGATGGCGAGTGATTTTAATCCCGGCTCTTCGCCGAGTGGCAATATGCAGTTGATTCTTTCGATGGCGAGTATCTTGTATAGACTGACGCCCGAAGAGGCGATTAATGCCACGACGCTCAACACGGCTTATGCCATGGGCGTAAGCGACCGTTTGGGAAGTATAGCCCGCGGAAAAATAGCAAACCTGTTTATCACTACCCCTATGCCTACGGTCGAATATATGCCTTATTATTACGGTCATAATAAGGTGGAGACGGTGATATTGAATGGGGAGCTTGTTTCTTTGTAAAAATAGTAGGCTGCCGGTTATGATTTGAGTGATTTTTCGTTTTCCCTGGGCTTGATTTCCGGGGCTTGGGACTCTCTTTCTGCTATTCCGGCAAGAAATTTACGGATGGTTTCCGGATAATGCAAGGGTTCGTCTCTGAAGTCAAATCCGCTATACGTTGCGTCTTCTTCGATAGCTTGGTGAATGTCAAAGTCTTCTTGTGTGAAAAAATTGCAGATTTTTTTCCCTTTAAGGTATTTTGCCAGATATTCTTGTTCGGTCTGTCCGGGCGTAGGGATAAAGATAGCTTTGGCATTGAGTACCGCCATATCCATAATACTGCTGTACCCGGAACGGCAAATAATATGTTTGGCTCCTCGTATAAAGGAAGCCATTTGCTCGTCGGGAGCGTGTGGGAGTAGTTGGATATGGGGATGTGGCAGAGAGGTTTCGGGCTGCGAAGGTTTTCCTTGCAGAATTACGGTTTT
The DNA here is from genome assembly GCA_015489405.1 of Bacteroidales bacterium. Lineage (GTDB taxonomy): Bacteria > Bacteroidota > Bacteroidia > Bacteroidales > S143-32 > S143-32. The sequence continues at coordinate 11,629 of WFZU01000175.1, read as the reverse complement.
GTAGGCGGTCTGCGACAATTGAGTGATGAGTTTTTGTTCCAAGATACTACGTTGGGGTTCCGGTCCGGAAAGGATAACGAGTATATCCAAATCTTGTTTGGGATTCGAAGTGCGAAAATTTGAAAAGCGTGACAAAGCTCCCAAAAAGTGTGTGTTTTCAAGCTTTTTTTTGTGTGCCAAATCTCCGGAAAGATTGTGTGCTCCGGCAAAATCCGGTATCCAAAGTTCGCTGTAATGTGCCCATATTCTTTTTTGAATGCCGAAAATAAGCGGTTCTAAAAAGCGGATACCCCGCGGCATACGGATAAAGAGTTGATGCGTGATGAATACCGAAGGGATAGCTTTGTTATACAGTCCGAAACGGTTGTCCGAAATGACGGCGTCTATTTTTTCTTCCTCGATGATTCTGGCCAGTTGCCGGTGTTCGTTTTTTATCCCTGCCAATATTTTGGGAATCTGCCGGAGCAGCACCGGAACGAAAAACAGTCTGTTACGTGAATAACGTATCTTAAAGCCGGGCAAACGGATATGTTTGAGTTGGGGAAAACGCGATTGAAGCAATCGCAGCGGCAAATTGTCAGCGGCGATAATGACTTCTGCATTCAAGGATAAGAGTTCCTCAATAAGCGGGATGATGCGTGTAGCATGACCGATGCCCCAATCCAAGGGAGCGATTAGAATTTTCTTTTTTCTCAATGTTGTCAGCGATTTAGAAAATCATTTGGGCAGCTCTGTTTCCCTTTTGTTTCCCTGCCGTCTTTCCTTTTAAGTTGTTCAAAATAAAAGGGTTTAAAAGACAAAATAAATATATGCAAAGATACAATTATTATTAATTTCGCCAACAAAGAATAGGAGATTGTTATACGAAATAGGACTGACATACGTGCCGGGTATCGGTTACCGGACGGCTAAGAAGTTGATACAGCATTTCGGCTCGGCGAAAAATATCTATCAAGCCAAGCAGGAAGATTTGGCGGCTGTCGAGGGCTTGCGTGCTCCCGTGATTGAGGCTATTCTCCATTCCGCAGGACTCCGGGAGGCGGAGAAAGAGATGAAAAACGTGGAGAAGTATCATATTGATGTGCTTCATTTCCAACATCCCAATTATCCGGTGCGTCTCTTGAATTGTGTAGATGCTCCCAGCGTCTTGTACTATAAAGGGAATGCCGGTCTCAATCCCAAACATACCTTGGCGGTCATCGGAACCCGGAAAGCGACTGCTTACGGCAAAGAGATATGTGCGGAGATTGTCAGGGAATTGCCTGCCGATGTGATGATTGTCAGTGGTTTAGCTTTTGGTATTGATACTTGCGCACACCAAAAATCCTTAGCCAACGGCAAAATTACCGTGGGTGTTTTAGGACACGGTTTAGATAGAATCTATCCTGCTCAAAACCGTAAATTGGCGGAGCGAATGTTGGAAAAAGGAGGACTTTTGACCGAATTTGCTTTCGGTTCTAAGCCCGATCGTGAGAACTTTCCGCGACGCAACCGTATTGTTGCAGGTATGGTGGATGCCGTCTTGGTGGTGGAGTCGGCTACGAAGGGAGGGGCGCTTATCACGGCGGAGATTGCCAATTCGTACAGCCGCGACGTTTTTGCCGTTCCCGGCAGGGTAGGAGATACCTATTCCAAAGGTTGCCACGCACTGATTCGTAACAACCGGGCTGCCTTGGTGGAGTCGGCTGCCGATATTGTGCGTTTGATGAATTGGGGGAGCAAGAAAAATGCTAAAAAGACAATTCAACGCCAGTTGTTTGTTGAGTTAAACCCCACGGAACAAAAGATTTACGATTTATTGAACTCTTCCGGAGAGGTCTATATTGATGAACTCGCCGAAGCTACGGGAATGACTTACGGACAGCTTTCTTCGATTCTGCTTAACCTCGAATTGATGGGCATCACGGAGACACTTCCCGGGAATAAATACAGACTGATATAATGGATAATACGCAGATACTTCAAAATCCCTATCAAAAAGGGAAAATAATTTTGGTGGACAAGCCGGTGAATTGGACTTCTTTTGACGTAGTCAATAAAATCAGACTTACGATCACACATGCGTTCAAACAAAAGAAAATCAAGGTAGGACATGCTGGCACATTAGACCCTTTGGCGACGGGACTGGTCATTATCTGTACGGGAAAAGCGACTAAAAAGATTGCCGACCTCTCCCTGATGACGAAAGAATATACCGGAACTTTTGTGCTTGGTGCTACGACTCCTTCTTTTGACTTGGAGAAAGAAATAGACCGGACTTATCCCTATGATTTTATCACGGATGAAATGATATATCGTGCGGCAGCCTCTTTTTTGGGGGCGCAAGAACAGATTCCGCCGGTTTATTCCGCTATACAGATTGATGGTAAGCGTGCCTACAATTACGCCCGGGAGGGCGAAAAAGTAGAGATGAAATCGCGTCCGGTTGTTATTCACGAATTTGAAATTCTCGCTATCCGTCTGCCGGAGGTTGATTTTCGCGTGAATGTGAGTAAGGGTACCTATATCCGTTCGCTTGCAAGGGATTTTGGGTTGGCATTGAACAGCGGAGCTTATTTGACTAATTTGAGGCGTACGCGGATTGGAGATTTCCGTGTAGAAGATGCCTTTTCACTGGAAAATATTCAGACGAAAATCCGCGAAGATGCGATGAGTTTTCCTTCGCAGAAAAAAGAATAAGATGAAAAGAATATGTGTATATTTGCACAGCGGAAGCAAAATTGGAAACAGGGTGGCAGAATGAAAAAGATTATTTTGTGGGGACTTTTGGCTTGTATGATTTCCTTTGTGAACAAAGGCGGACAATTGTATGCGCAACACTCTCAACCGGACACTTTCGAGGCATTCCCCCTCCGGGGAAAAATTATTTTTGACGGTAAACCGGACGAAAAAGTTTGGTCGGAGGCGGAGCATATCAAGAATTTTACGCAGCGAGATTTGGATTATGGTGCGCCGGTATCCGAAGAGACGGAGGTGGCAGTGGTGTATGATAAAAATACGCTGTACATAGCTGTCTGGTGTTATCAAAAGGATGTGAGTCGCATCGTTGCCAAGGAGATGAAGCGGGATTTTGACTACGAATCGGACGATAATTTTCAGGTGATGATAAGTCCCTACAACGATAACCGCACGGGCTATCTGTTTGTCATTAATCCCAATGGTGCCCGTACCGACCTGCAAATTTACGGGGGGGAGGACGGAAATGAGGATTGGAATGGCGTGTGGGATGCCAAAACAACGGTCAATGATCGAGGCTGGTTCGCCGAAATCTATATCCCGTTTAGCACACTTCAATTTGCCAAAGCGAAGAATCACCGGTGGGCAATCAATTTTGAAAGAGATATTGTATACGAAAATGAAGCGGCACTCTGGCAAGGTTGGTCGCGGGACAACACTATTTTTGCGGTCAACAAAGCGGGTACCATTAGCGGCATACACGACATCTCGTATGCCGGAAAATACGAGTTTAAACCTTACGTTCTCGCCGGACGACAAGCCGGAGAAGAGTCCGGAGTCCAATATCCTTTGAAAGCCGGCGGAAACCTGAACATCAGTCTTTCACCTACCCTGAAACTCAATCTTACCAGCTTTACCGATTTTGCCCAGGTGGAAGCCGACCGTATTCCGGTCAATCTTTCCCGTTTTTCGATTTTTTATCCCGAAAAACGGCAATTCTTTTTGGAGGGCTCCGACCATTTCAGTTATTATCTGGGCGACCACAATCAAGCTTTTTATTCACGTGAGATAGGTATCGAAAATCACAAAGCAGTGCCTATCGTCGCCGGTGCCCGTATGTTCGGGAAAATCGGAAAAAACAATATCGGCGTTCTGAATATTCAAGAAGCGAAAACCGCTAGTCTCCCTTCCACGAACAATACGGTCATTCGCTACCGGCGGGAAGTCGGAGCGCAATCTTTCGTAGGAGCGTTTTTTACGAATGTTGTCAATGGGACTTCGTCCAATCAAGTTCTGGGAATCGATGCGGAATATCAAACAGCTCATTTTTTGAAAAACAAAAATCTGGTTTTGGAGGCAAAACTCACCGGCAGTATGGAGAATTTTGAATCCCGCCCGGGTGCGCTTAGCTATCGTATATCCGCCGATTATCCTAATGATCTGATAGACAATTTTATGGCTTTCGGGATGATGCAAAAGAATTTTCATCCGGCGCTGGGCTACATTTATCGTACGGATTACGATTCCTATACGTGGTCTTTTCATCTTACGCCCCGTGTCTTTACCCGCTACGGCATCAAGAGACTGCTTCTGAAGCCTTGGGGATTTTCGCTTTACAATACGCATTCCACCGGACAATTGGAGAGTTTTCATAACGAGACACGACCGCTCGGGGCAGTATTGAAAAGTGGAGACCGTTTTGAGTTTAATCTTATTCAAGCCTATGACCGTTTGGATGAGGAGTTTGAGATTTCTCCCGCTGCACATATTGTGGCAGGAAAGTATATGATGTATCAATACAGTGTGGAATTGGAATCTTATCAGGGACGCAGGATACAGGGAGAAGTGGTCTATCATTGGGGAGATTTCTACACCGGATATAAGCGGACATTGGAAGCCAATCTGGGGGTGAATATCAACAAACATCTGAACATCAAAACGGAATATACTTTTAATTCCGTCTTCTTGCCCGGAGTGAAATTATTGACCCATGAGGTAGCGATGTATCTCAATTATGCTTTTACGACCAAGTTGAATTTGTCGCTTTTCTCCCAATACAATGATTTGGACGAGGTGATGCTGTACAATTTCCGTTTGCACTGGATTCCCAAAGTCGGTTCGGATTTTTATGTTGTCCTTAATACGGGGTATGATAAGCCTGTCAAAGAAATCGATTATCTCAAACCACAGCGCACCGATGCGGTGGTTAAGCTGGTGTACCGTTTTCTTTTTTGATACGCAAAATGATATTTTTCGACGGGGTGGCGCCGGATTGACACTTGGAAAAGTCGATTGTATGCAGAAAATTACGGAGAGAGAATGCGTCCCAATTTTTGGCACATAAACCGCCATTTTTTTTCACTTTCCATCAAGTCTTTAAGAAGTGGTTCAACCTCCTCTTCGTTCGCCTCTTTCAGGGCTTGTTTTTTTTCTTCTATTTCTTTCTTGATAATCTTCTCGCCCAAAGCCAATATTGCCTGTTCGGCAGCTTTTTTCAGGTTGTCCTCCTCCCGGATTACGATAATGTTTCCCAATTCTTTCCAATTGCTACTGATTTCATATTTGTTTAGTATCAAGTTGATAATAATGCTGTTAATCTTTTCGTCCGGAAGATTGATATAGTATTGTGGATCGATTTTCTCTCCTTTCTCATAACTTGCCAACAGCATTTCGAGTATCTTTTGATATTCCGGATTTTCGAAAGTGATGGAATATTTCCAAAGGTTGGACAGGATAAACTCCTGCAAGGGGACGGTAATGGTTTTGCTTGTGCGTTTGTCTCCGGTATTTTCATCCTCAAACTCCAATTCGTGGTCGGGATAGCTGAAAAGCAACCGCAAAATATCCCTCTCTTGCGCCTCCCTGTCCAGAAGGTTGCTGACGATATTTTGGGGTTCGGCTTTCTCTTCTTCTACCGGTAGCGAATACGATATTTGTTGGTGCTTTTTTCTGAATTTGTTGCGCAGGATATTATTGAGTTCACGGACTAAAACCGCTTCGCTCATTTCCAACATTACGGAGCATTCCTTGGTATAGACTTCACGAATAACGGGATCGGGAATCATAGCAATGGATTGGACGATATCTTTGACCAATGCAGCTTTTTTGATGGGATCTTTTTGGGATTCTTCCAATAGCACTCTGGTTTTAAATTGGATGAAATCCTCCGTATTATTTTGTAAAAATTCGAGTGTTTCGCTACTCCGGTGGGAGCGGGCAAAGGAGTCCGGATCTTCCCCTTCGGGAAAAAGGAGAATGCGAACATTCATTCCCTGAGAGAGAATCATATCAATCCCCCGGAAAGAAGCTTTGATGCCGGCAGGGTCGCCGTCGTAGAGAATTGTAATATTTTTGGTATAGCGTTGTATTAACCGGATTTGACCCTCGGTCAAAGAAGTTCCGGAAGATGCTACTACGTTCTTAATCCCCGTTTGGTGCAGGGATATTACATCGGTATAGCCTTCCACGAGATAGCACCGGTCTTGTTTAATAATCTCATTTTTAGCAAAATACATTCCATAGAGTACTTTGCTTTTGTGGTAAATCAGGGTCTCCGGACTGTTGAGGTATTTGGCAGTCTTTTTATCATTTCCCATAATTCTGCCCCCGAAACCGATGACCCTTCCCGAGAGGCTGTGAATGGGAAACAGGACACGACCGGCAAAGCGGTCAAAAAATGAATTGTTTTTTTCAATGACTAAGCCCGACTCTATCAGATACTCCTTTTTGTAACCGTGTGCCAAGGCATATTGGTAAAACGTATCCCGTTTTTGCGGTGCATATCCCAAATGAAAATCCTGTATGGTTTTGGTATCGAAATCACGTTCTTTGAAATACGGGAGGGCAATGCTCTTTCCTTCTTGACTGTTAAAAAGTTGGTCAACGAAATAAGCGGAAGCGAAATCATGAATGTTGTATAATATTTCCCGTTTGTTTTCTTCTTCGGTCTGTTCGGGGGTTTGCTCTTCTTCTTGGACTTCGATATTGTATTTCCGTGCGAGATATTTTAAGGCTTCGGGATAGGAAAAATGTTCGTGTTCCATCACAAAATTCACGGCATTGCCCGCTTTCCCGCAACCGAAACATTTGTAGATTCCTTTGGAAGGAGAGACCACGAAAGAAGGAGTCTTCTCATCATGAAAAGGACAGCGGGCTACATAGTTGACTCCCCTCTTTTGCAGCGTAACAAAATCGGAGATGACTTCTTCCACCCTTGCCGTCTCAATGATATTTTGTATGGTCTCCTTAGGAATCATAATTCATTTTTTTCGCATCGCAAACAATGGTGCAAAGGTAGGCATTCTATCGTTACAAGCATTATTTTATTTGCGGATTAAGGTTTTATATTCCCGGTATCTGTTGATAATGTCTTTGACAAAACGGTAGGGTTCTATGCCGCGGCAATAGCCGTATTTCACCACGGGGTCTTGGTAGAACTCCGGTTTGGACTCATTGAGGAGAAAATAGTCCACATTGTCTTTCCATATTTGGGGATTTTTTCCGTATTTTTGAGCTAAACTCATTGCGTCCAAGACATGTGCCGTCCCGACATTGTAAGAAGCCAGGACAAAATTGATTCTTTGAACGGAATCCGGCACTCTTTTCCTCCATTGCTTGTCCAACTTATGCAATAGATCCGCTCCGGCAAATATCTGCTCCCTGTCGCTTGAAAGCGAATCCACTCCCAAACTTTCTGCTGTCCCGGGCATCAATTGCATCAGTCCGAAGGCACCGACCCAAGAGACGGCATCGGGATTGAATTTGGATTCCTGAAATATCAAGGCTGCCAAAAGTCGCCAATCCCAAGGAATCTTTTGGGCTGCAGCCCGGATAATGTCATCATAAGCGGAAATTTTTCCCCCCTTATAAGAATGAAATTCTTCATTGGCATACAATTGAAGCGGAAAACGGAAATATTTGCGATAGATACGTTTGGAGACCTGTGTGTTTTGAAACGAAATCAACCAGGCATCCAGATATTTTTTCAATGTATCGGCATCTTTTGCCAAGCCCCAAGCAATGTTTTGCGGCAGACTTAAATAGGTCTCCAAATCAATGTGTGTGGTAAACTTTTGATAGGCTTTGGCAATATGTTCATCGCAAACGACATAATCAAATTTCCCGGCTGCCACACTGTCTATCAACTCCTCCAAGGTAAAATCCCGGTGTTCGATAATGTTGAAACGGATGCCCAAATCTTCTTCCAGGTGGAGAAGGTGCCGCCTGTACATATCGTTTTTCAAAATATGAATATCCTTCCCGTCCAATTCCAAAGGATTGCGAATAAAAATATCCTTTCCCTTAGCGCTTCCGTATTTCCGGCTTCGCTGTACCAAGACTTGGCGCGTTTGCAAAATAGGAGCGGAAAAAAGCATCTTCTCTTTCCGGTCGTTGGTAACGGTAAGCCCCAAGGCAATCACATCATATTTTCCTTTGTTGACATTGGCAATTGCCGAATCAACATCATTGATGATCTTGATTTCAAGTTCCACGCCGAGAAAGGATGTGAAATGACGCAACATCTCATATTCATATCCCAGCGTTTGTCCCCTGTAAATGAAATAGTTGATAGGGCTGAAATTGGTGGCGGCAATGAGTTTCTTCCTTTTTTTGATGCGGATGAGCGATGAATCTTGATGTGTGACTGAACTTGTTTTTTTCTTGTTGCGCTCTGCATTTCCGCAGGAAATAAAAAAGAAAAATACACCCAGAAAAAGAATTACTTTTACCTCAAATTTCATGGCACTAAATTACATATTTTTTTAATTTTACAAGTGAAATGTTACGAAACAAAATACTACTTGCGGGAGAGACGCTGATTGTTTTTCGTGAAAACTTCCGGATAGCGCTGCAAGCGATACGTCATCACCGGCTCAGGTCTTTTTTGACAATATTTATTATTGCTTTGGGAATCACCTCTTTAAGCGGGATACTTTCCTCTATAGATGTAGTCAAATATTATTTGCAAGAGAACTTTGCGCTGATGGGAAGCAATACCTTTTCCATTCAAAATGTAGGATTGAGGATACAAGTCGGACACCAAAAAAATAAGGTCAAAAGACACCAAAATATCAGCTACAGGGAAGCCCTTGCGTTTAAAAACCGCTTTGTTTTTCCCGCATATATCTCGGTCTTTTATACCGGCATGTCCGGCAGTAGCACCGTTCAATATCACGAAAAGAAAACAGACCCGAATGTGTTGATTACCGGAGCTGACGAAAACTACTTGCTTACTTCCGGACTTGAGCTGGCGCAAGGGCGTAATTTCTCGCAAGAGGAGGTCAAGGCGGGACGATACAGTATTATTATCGGTAGTGAAATAAAGAAGGTATTGTTTCCACAACTTCCCAATCCGGTAGGGAAACAAATCACCATCGCGAGTCGAAAATATCAAATCACCGGTGTCTTGAAGGAGAAGGGGAGTGCATTCGGGAGTTCCATGGATCGTTCCTGTATCATACCGCTGGTCAATTTCAGACAAAATTTTATGCGTGGAAGCGCCCGTTCGTACCGCATAAAAGTAAGTCCGTTAAATCCGGAGCAGATGGATGAGGCTATTTCGGAGGCGACCGGACTTTTCAGAATAATTCGTAATATTCCTCCGGGAAAAGAGAATGATTTTGAAATCGAAAAAAGCGACAAACTTGCCAATATGCTTATCAAAAATATTCGAAATATTCGCATAGCCGCCATTTTTATCGGTCTCATCACATTATTAGGCGCAGCCATAGGACTTATGAATATAATGTTTGTTTCCGTGACGGAACGGACCAAAGAAATCGGCATTCGCAAAGCCCTCGGAGCAAATTCCCGCCGGATAAAACAACAATTTCTTACCGAAGCTGTCCTGATAGCGCAGACCGGAGGCTTTTTGGGAGTAATTTTGGGCGTAGCGATTTCCTATATTGTATCTTTGCGTATGAAAACGGATTTTCATATTCCCTGGGAGTGGATTGTTTTGTCCTTGATTATCAGTTTTATAACGGCGATATCTTCGGCATACTATCCGGCTGAAAAAGCGGCTAATTTAAATCCTGTCGAAGCCTTGCGATATGAATAATTTTTCTACCTTTGCGGCTTATTGATGAAAAAGACAGTTTAGAAATTTTGAAGAAGTATTAGTTAGATGACGCATTATTGGATTTTAGGTGGAATTATTGTGGTGTGGGTTGGTGCATCGTTTTTTTTGTCACGCTTGGGGGAGACCAAAGAAATTGGAAAAAAACGACTGTTTATTTTGAGTTTGGCACTGACGCCTCTTATCGGATTGGCGCTCTATCTAAGTTCACCCCACCGGAAGATGTATATGTACAAAGAGGTGTTTTACAAATGTAACACCTGTGGATATACTTTCAGCGAAAAACATGAATATTGTCCTTTCTGCGAAAAAGACGGAATAAAAAGTGTATTGGTTCCGAAAAACAAAATCATGACATAATTTTTCACACTATAAAAAATGTAATTATGAAAAAGATTTCCTTATTTGTCGTATTCAGTTTATTGATTTCCACCGCTTTTTCGCAAGTGAAGATGGATAAAGCCAAATTTGTCGAATATCAACCCGGTTTTTACCAAAATTCCATTTTGAAAGACGTGCGGGCGGTAGAAGAAAGAATTCATAAAAAGCCTGTTCACAAACGCTTTGCAATGGATCAATCGGGTTTGGATATTCCCAATAAGGTATCGCTCTACAAGCGGGAGTGGGCTAATCCTGTTATTTCCCAAGGAAATGCGGGAACCTGTTGGGCTTTCTCTACCATTTCATTTTTGGAGTCCGAAGTATATAGACAACATCACAAAAAGGTCAAATTGTCGGAGATTTATACGGTCTATTGGGAATATGTCGAAAAAGCAAGAGGTTTTGTCCGCAAGCGGGGACATTCTCATTTCTCGGAAGGTTCGGAAGCCAATGCCGTAACCCGTGAATGGAAAAAATACGGCACGATGCCTGAGTCTGTTTACGATGGCAAATTGCATCATCGCAAATTCCATTCCCACGCCAAGATGTTTGAAGAGATGAACACGTATCTTCAATCCCTGAAAGTCTCCAATGCTTGGAACGAAGAAGAAGTCTTGGCAACGATCAAAGATATCATGGACCATTATATCGGCACGCCTCCCACATCGTTTGAAGTGGATGGCAAAACCTATACTCCGCAAAGCTATCTGAAAGATTATCTGCAAATAAATCCCGATGACTATGTTGATATTGTTTCCTACGAACAGGAGCCTTTCTGGCAACAAGTGGAGTATAAAGTTGAAGACAACTGGTGGCACAGCAAGGACTATTACAACATTCCGCTGGACGTATTTATGAAAACCGTGAAATCCGCTATCCGCAACGGATATACGATGAGTATCGGAGGTGATGTTTCCGAAGCCGGTTTTGACAGGGAAACACAAGCTGCCGTAGTCCCTGATTTTGACATTCCCGAAGCTTATATCAATGATGATGCCCGTCAATTTCGCTTTTCCAACAAGACGACTACCGATGACCACGGAATGCACTTGGTAGGCTACTTGAATAAAGATGGGAAAGATTGGTATTTGATCAAAGATTCCAGTTCGGGCTCGCGTAACAACGACCCCAATGCACCGGAGTTCGGCTATTATTTCTTTAGGGAAGATTACGTCAAATTGAAGATTATGGACTTTATGATTCATAAGGATGCGGTTAAGGACATCTTGAAGAAGTTTAAGTAGAGCTTGTCTATAATGTCCGACTTCTGCGTTACGCTCGTTCTGAAACCAGTCATTGACGTAAGTCAACTCCTTTGCTTTCAGAACTTCACAAGCCTTGAATTCGAACATTCTAGCTCAAGCTCTTGATTTTATGGACAGATGCTAGTTAGAGCTTGTCTATAATGTCCGACTTCTGCGTTACGCTCGTTCTGAAACCAGTCATTGACGTAAGTCAACTCCCTTGCTTTCAGAACTTCACAAGCCTTGAATT
>WFZU01000174.1 GCA_015489405.1 Bacteroidales bacterium | reverse complement strand
CTATTGCTACTATGACCGGCTTTCTGCTTGGAAGTTGCTTCCAAGCAGAAAGCTTTTTTTTGTGTTTCTTCCCTTCCTCCGGCGGTAAACCGGAAAATAAATTATTTTCTGTAAGGAAAGTGTTTTTTTGTATTCAAATTTGTGTTAATTTTGTAACGAAATAAAAAAGTTTATAGATTATGAGAAAGTACATTACAATTTTAAGTTTATTGGTCGGAGCCTTTGTGTTGTTTACTGCTGAGTCGGAATATTCAAGCGGTAGTCCCGGAAATAGAACCGGAAGCCCGGGAGACAACGGAGCTAATTGCAGTCAGTGTCATTCCAGTTCGGTTCAAAATGCCGAGGACTGGATTAGTTTTGACGAAAATTTAGTCAATGGCTATGTGCCCGGAGAGACCTATACGATAACATTGAATCCTGTTTATGCCTCGGCTAACAAATTCGGCTTTGAAATGGGAGTGGAAGATGCAAACAATACTATTCAGGGGGATTGGACAAGCCTTGACAACCGCACCGCCTTAATTAGTTTTTCGCATACGATCACGCATACAACTGCGGGAAATGTCCCTACAGGCAGCGGCTCTACCCAGTGGACAATGGAGTGGACGGCTCCGGAAGAGTCTGCGGGTGATTTGACTTTCTACGCTGCTATCAATGCTGCCAATGGAAATGGAACTACTACGGGCGATCATATTTTCCTGACGCAAAAGACCGTAAGTCCGGCGACGGCTATAGCCGAAAAGACTTCCCCGGCTGTGAAGATATTTCCCAATCCGGTCAGCAATCAATTGCATATCAACAATGTCAATGGCGAGGTCAGAGTGTTTTCCGTGGACGGAAAATTGTGGATGGATAGAAATGTTGAACAAGAGACGAGCATTGATGTTCGTAATCTCCCGGCAGGGATGTACATCCTTTCTACAAATGGTGTGAATAAAAAGTTTGTGATAAATCACTAATATGCTATTTGCTGATAGAACAATATAAGTTTGAAACTTTTTACTTATTTCGCCGGAATGTATCGAAGATGCTTTCCGGCGTTTTTTCTTGTGTAAGCTATTCTGCACCTTGTTTACTGCTATGATTGTTTTTAATCCGTATGTAATGAAACAGGCTTTTCATTTTACGGATAGGTAAAAAGATACTATCTCCCACCGGTTAATCTTTGTTTCCAAATACGTAATTCAATCAAAACGGGATGTGCGGGAATGACAATAGGGCATGCCGCCGCGTATCTCATAATAATTTTGGTGATAGTCTTCCGCTATCCAAAATGTACCGGCATCTTTAATTTCCGTAGCAACTTTCAGACCCTTGTCTTCCAGCACTTTTATCAATCTCCTGGCTACTTCTTTTTGATGCTTATTTTCACAAAAGATAGCAGAGCGATATTGGGTGCCGATATCCGGTCCTTGCCCGTTGGTTTGGGTTGGGTCATGAAGTTCAAAAAAGAGTTTTGTTAATTCTTCGTAGTCCGTTAGGCTTGGATCATATTCCACTCTTACCACTTCGTAGTGTCCGGTAGTCCCGCTGCACACATCTTCATAGGAGGGATTTGTAGTATGTCCCCCGCAATATCCGGCTTCTACTTTTTTGACACCCTCCGCTTTGCGGAAATAATAATCCAACCCCCAAAAGCAGCCTCCCGCGTAGATAGCAACTGCTCTATTTTTATTTTCTTTTTTTGTCTCCTCCGGAGAAAAGGTCAAGCTAATGGAATTGACGCAGTGTCGAATATTTTTATCCGTATATCCTTCTCCTTCAAAGACATGCCCGAGATGTCCTCCGCAGTTTGCACACAATATTTCCGTCCTCCTCCCGTCAGCGTCCGGAATTCTTTTGACAGCCCCTTCAATAGCATCATCGAAGCTGGGCCAGCCGCAGTCCGAGTCAAATTTATGTGCCGATAGAAAAAGGGCTTGGTTGCATTTTTTACAGTGGTAGGTTCCCTTCTCAAAATGCAGATAGTATTCTCCCATGAACGGGGGTTCGGTGGCTTTATGCTCAATTACGGCAATCTCTATCGGATTGAGTTTGTTATATGGTTTTGAGGTCTTTCCCGACATAGTAAGAGTATTTAGTGTTTGTCTATAAAGTCAAGCTCTATTTATTAAAAAAAAACGATTCTTCTATCAAAAGGATGTTTCTGTTAGAATCCAACAGGTTTAACAGTTGTTACCTTTTAAACAAGTAAATCTGTTTTTTGTTTACGGTTCGAACCATAAAAAGGAATGTTTCCGGTGAGGGGAGAGGGATAGGTTTAGTTGAGTGCCCAAGACAGGAATCGAACCTGCACGTCCTTGCGGACACATGACCCTGAATCATGCGCGTCTACCAGTTCCGCCACTTGGGCAAGTGATACAGCTAAAAGCTATAAAAAAAGTGCCCAGAACAAGAATCGAACTTGCACTCCCAAACGGGAACATGGCCCTCAACCATGCGCGTCTACCAAT
>WFZU01000173.1 GCA_015489405.1 Bacteroidales bacterium | reverse complement strand
TAAAATTAAATTTTAATCCCCCAAGATTTTTTTAATTTTCAAAAGCAGTATCTCCGGATTTACCGGTACTGTCATCAAATCAATTGCCCCCAATTTTAATGATTTTTCCAGTGTGTTAAAACCATTACTGTTAGACAACATAATTACCGGCGTGCCGGCATTCTTGTTGCTCTCCTGAATGGTCTCTAATATTTTGTAGCCTGACAGATCCGGCAAAACGGTGTCCAGCAGAATCAGATCATATTCTTCCTCTGCCGTCTTTTGCTTCGCAATCCCGCCATTGCTTGCAAAATCAATATGGTAATTCCCGGGACGCAAGGCTTCCTCGAGCAGCCGCACTTGCGCCGGAGATTTTTCTATTACCAATATATTGCCTGATGTCTTCATGCTTCAAAATCTGATTGCAAAAGTACAAAAACGGATATGGGCTTGACAAGATTATAAGTACTCATTTTTTTATAGGTAATTATGATAAATAATATAGGTATAAATACCTATTGGTTGTAGTTTTGTTTTGGAAAATATTTTGTCTGTGTGTTTGTAAGGTGTTGATAGTAAGCTTGTTTTGTTCTGTTTTATGCTCCGGATAAATGCCTGTTGTTTTATTTCTCAGGAAAATTCCCTCTTTCTCCGATTTCTCCCCGGCTTAGTGAAAAACAGATCGAAAAAGCCTAATGTTCTTCAGTGTTTTTTTAGAAATATTTTCCGCTTACTATCATCTCAAAAATCTGCAAACAAAGTTTTTTTGGTAGTTATAATATTTGTACTTTTACAACGGAAAAGAATGTTTTATGAAGTCGGTATCATATATTGAGTTTATATTGAACGGGAGTGCCGTTCATCTGGATTTTGAGAAGGAGGGCATCAAGCCCGGCACAACGGTTTTGCATTATCTTCGTTCTTGCGGGCTAAAAGCCCCCAAAGAGGTCTGTGGCGAGGGAGATTGCGGGGCTTGTTCCGTGGTGTTGGGAAGTGCCGGAGAAGACGGAAAGATGCACTATAAAACCCTCAATTCGTGCATGTTGTTTTTGCCTTTTTTGCAAGGCAAAGAACTTATAACGACCGAATATTTGGATCGGGGGCAATTGCATCCGGTCCAAGAGTCCTTGATTGAACATCACGCCATCCAATGTGGCTATTGTACTTCGGGGTTTGCGATGTCGCTCTTTTCCTTGTATAAGGAGGTGCCGCAAATAGACCGTAATGCCTTGGATTTAGCCCTTTCGGGCAATCTTTGCCGTTGTACGGGCTATCATTCCATTTATAAGGCGGGAATAGCACTCAATGATTATACGGACAAAGATGTTTTTGCCAAGGAAGAGGGGCAAACGCTGGAAAAATTGCGATTGTTGGACAACCGGGCTTTGCGTGTTGAAGTAGATAGTCAATTGTATTTGAAACCCCGTGATCTTGCGGATGCTTTAAAGCTACGGAAAGCCTATCCGGAAGCATCTATAGTCGCCGGAGGGAGTGATTTGACCCTGTTGCAAAACAAACAGGATGTTGAATTTCGTCAAGTATTGGATCTTTCGGCATTGGAAGAGTTGAAGTATTATAGAGACACGGAAACGGATTTTAGTTGGGGAGCTATGCTGAGCGTGGAAGATGTTTTTCAACGGATTCCCTTTCCCGAATGGAAGTATTTATTAGCCCGTTTTGCATCCAAGCAGATTCGCAATATCGCAACTTTCGCCGGCAATATTGCCAATGCTTCGCCCATCGGTGATACCATTCCTTTGTTGTTTGCCTTTGATGCCAAGCTGCGAATTGCTTCCGTAAGCGGGGAGCGTGTAATACGCGTGCAAGATTTTATTACCGGCTATCGCCAAACAAATTTGCAGGATGACGAATTGATAGTCGGGATTGTATTGCCTAAATACGATGCTCATACGCACATCCGGTCATATAAAATTTCACGACGGACGCATGTGGATATTTCCACCCTGAGTGCCGCTTTTCGTATGCGTATTGTTGAAGGCAGGATCGAAGAGGCGGTGTTAGCCTACGGCGGTATGGCGGCAATGGTCAAAAGAGCGGACAAAGTGGAAGATTTCTTGCTTGGCAAGCCGTTTTCCAAAGAGACGATGCTGGAAGCGATACCGTTGGTGAAGGAAACTTTTACACCGCTTTCCGATGCCCGCGCTTCGGCACACTATCGCAATGAGGTGGCAGCCAACTTGCTATTGCAATATTGGGAGGAAATAAACGATTGCCTATGAACGGAGTATTGTTGAGTATTTCATTTCATTACAGTTTTTTACCTCTGCTGGTGGTAATAGCCATTGCTTGGCTGACCCCGATGTTGGTTACTTTTTTCAGGCTTTCCAAGGTGCCGACGGTAGTGTTGGAAATATTGCTCGGATATTTCATCGGGCATTATATATTGGAGGGGGCTGCAGAGGAGAGTGTGCATATCCTCGAATTTTTAGCCCTTTCGGGTTTCATTTTCCTGATGTTTTTAAGCGGGCTGGAAATAGATACGGATCAGATTGTCGCTTCCTTCCCGCGTAGAAATCTCAGTTGGGACGGATTTTTTAATAATCCGCTTTTGGTTGGTTTGACTTATTTTCTGCTGACGCTTGGATTTTCATATTTATTGACCGGACTCTTGTCTCATTTGGTTGCCATTCACAATGTGTGGTATTTTTCTCTGATTATGGTAACGACCTCGGTGGGAATCATATTGCCGGTATTGAAAAACCGGGCGGAATTGAAGGAGAAATTCGGGCAGATGTTAATCGTTACTGCTGCCATTGCCGATATTTTCAGTATTATCCTGTTCACTTTTACGGCTTACATTTTGAAGCGGGGATTTCATTGGGATATCCTTTTGATTTTTGCCTTGATGCTTGTATTTGCCGTTTTTTATTACGTGATGAATAGACTGCGTAATATTTCATTTATGAAAAGGGTGAGTTTTCAGTTGGCTCACGCTGCCAGTCAGATTAATGTCAGGGGGACTTTGTTATTGATATTGATTTTTACGGTGATAGCGCAGTTTATTGATGATGAAGTCGTCTTGTTGGGAGCTTTTTTGAGTGGTCTTTTGCTTTCCTTTTTCCTGCACAAAGATCGTTCGTTAATAATGCATAAATTGGACGGGATGGGCTTCGGCTTTTTTATTCCGGTCTTTTTCATTATGGTGGGGGCTGAATTTGATCCGAAAGCATTATCGGAGTTTGACAGTTCGTCTATTGGCTTTCTCGTCTTTCTGGCAATAAGTTTGTTTGCTGTGAAAATCCTTCCGGCGAGTTTGTGGATACGTGTTTTCGGTTGGCGGAAAGCACTTGCCGGCGGTATTTTGGTCTCTTCGCGTTTGAGTCTCATTATTGCTGCTGCCGCTATCGGATTGGATTTGGGGATCATCAGCCCGGGAATGAATGCAGCCTTTATTATCTTGGCGATATTGACTTGTTTTGCTTCGCCTTTGTTGTATAATTTGATACATCCTGCCGGCAAAATTGCTGCCGATAAAGTGATTATCGCCGGCGGTTCGAGCACGGGGGTTTTATTAGCCCGCAGGCTGAAAATGCATCACAAAAAGGTGCTTGTTATTGAAAATGATGCGAAAAGGTGCAAAGAAATATATGACAAGGGGATAGAGGTTACACGGGGAGATGTGGAAAATCCGGAAACATTTACGGATTCGCATCTCGGAATGAATGATTATGTGATGATAGAGACGGGGGAGGAGCAGAAAAATTATCAAGTCGCCAAACTTTTGGTCGAACACTTCCGTCATAAAAATATTATTGTCCGTTTGCGAAGACTTTCCAACGAGGCTAAGTTTAAGGCGCTTGGAGTGGAAGTGGTGGATGCACGCGGGGTTATCGCTACGACGATGGAAAATTTGATTTTGCGCCCCACGACCTACCACACGCTGATAGAGTCTTTTGATAATTTCAGTGTCGAAGAAATTACGGTTACGAATAAGACTATTGACGGAAAATTTGTCCGGGAAGTGGCATTTGCGCACAATGCGATTTTGATGCTCATCAAGCGCGGAGAGGAGAGTTTTATACCGCACGGGGACGTAGCCTTCCGCCTCGGGGATATTGTGCATATTTTCGGGTCGGACAATGCACTCGAAGCTGCCCGCAAGGTATTGACATAGTGCTTATCCGTAAAGTATCGATACTCCGGCATAGCACTTTTTACTTCGAGTCTTTCTATAATGTCCAATAAAGCGTTACGCTCATACTCAAAACTTCATTGACAAAAGTCAACTCCTTGATTCTGAGTATTTCGCAAGCCTTGTTCTTGAACATTCCAGCTCAGACTCTTGACTTTATGGACAAGCACTACTTCATTTCACATTTATCCGTTGCCGCAACGCTTCATACAAAGAGACCGAAACGGAGACGGATACATTCAACGAATCCACGATGCCTTGCATCGGAATGGTGTAGGTTTCGTCCGCTTTTTGTATCCAAAAATCCTGTAATCCGGTAGATTCCGTGCCGAAAATAAGAGCGGTAGTTTCTTGCATTGGGAGTTCGTACATATTGCGGTATGCCGGCAGGGCTGCTGCATAGGTTTGTATGTTGTAGTGTCGAAAGCGTGCGTACAGGTCGGTATTGGAAGAAGACAGTACCGGAACCGTGAAAACCCCTCCCAGACTCGCCCGGACGACATTCGGATGATAGGCATCTACTTTGCCTTCGGTCAAAAAGATTGCATCCACTCCTACGGCGTCCGCTGTGCGAAGAATGGCTCCCAGGTTGCCCGGTTTTTCGACTCCTTCGAGCACTACGAAAATTTGTTTTTTCTCTTGGCGGTAAATGTCCTCGAAACGGTATTCTTTTTTGCGGAAAGCAGCCAAAATGCCTTCCGTATTTTCGCGATAAGCTATTTTCTCATACACCGCTTTTTCCAAGGCATAGATTTCAACGCCTCCGGGGAGCGAAGAATATATCTTGTCCCATACCGTTGAAGGAATAATTTTCGGACAAAAATAGATAGCGACAGGCTCAAATGAAGATTGCAACCCACGACTCACTTCTTTGATGCCTTCTACCAAAAAAAGATTGGATTTTTTTCGTTCGCGGCTTTTATACAATTTACGGAGTGCCAAAATTTTTTGGTTGTGAGTGCTCGCTATCGGATTTATTTTCAGCATATTATAATTGTTTTTTTTAGGGCGTGTCTCTCCGGTTTTTCTCGAACTCAAAAAAAACTGTTGTGAGACAAGCTAAATCCGGAAAATGTATCCGTTTCCGGTGCAAATGTAGAAATTAATTTCTTGCGGCATGGAAAATTCAGCCTGAAACTAAAAGAAAGGAGTATGGGGAAAATATATACCTTTGCACCGGTGATGAAGACGAGAAAAATATTGCTTTTGGACAACCGGGATTCTTTCACCTATAATATTGTCGATGAGTTGAGAAGGATGGAGGGGCTTGAATTAGCAGTGGAAGATTCCGTATCCTTTGACGTTGAGCGGAGCCGGGATTTTGACAAGATTATTTTTTCGCCGGGTCCGGGATTGCCGGAGGATTTTCCGGTGCTTTTTGAGGTGCTTCGCCGTTTTCACCGTTCCAAACCCATACTGGGCATCTGTCTCGGACACCAAGCGATAGCCCGGTTTTTCGGTGCCCGTCTCTATAATATTTCACCGGTCGTTCACGGACAGGGACACCGGACGAAGATACTTCAACGCAATCGCCTTTTTACGGATATTCCGGATTATTTTACGGTGGGCTTGTATCATTCTTGGGCGGTGAGCCCTGATAGATTTCCGCCCGGGCTGGAGATTACGGCAGTAGCCGGAAATGATGTTATTATGGGCATTGCTTCCCGGAATTACCCCGTTTACGGTGTACAGTTTCATCCCGAATCTTTTATTACGGAATACGGATTTCAACTCTTGCATAACTTTATATTTCTGGACTGATATTATGAATCTCAACGAGTTTATAAAAACCGCCAATACTTTGGGACAAAGGCGCATCCCCTTTTTCTTTCTGTTGGATTTTGAGCTTCAGAAGCCTTTTATCAGCGAGCTTTCCTTGTTGGATGCACAAGATATTCATTATGCTATGCACGAACCGTCCGGAGGGGAGATTGCAACAGCAAACGGAAGTCTATTGGAGAGGTTCCCGGTAGATTTTGTGGTTTACCGCAAAGCTTTCGAGCGGAGTCTGGAGTATATCAATGCCGGTGATTCCTATTTGCTCAATCTTACTTTTCCGACGGAAATACGCTTGGCTTATTCCCTCCGGGAATTGTATGCGAATACGCAAGCAGCATATAAATTGTTTTTTAAAGACCGCTTTGTATTGTTCTCCCCCGAATGTTTTGTCCGTATCCTTGGAGATGCGATATATTCTTATCCGATGAAAGGCACGATAGATGCGGATTTGCCGCGGGCGGAAGAAAAAATTCTTCAAAATACCAAAGAATTATGGGAGCACAATACGATTGTCGATTTGATTCGCAATGATTTGTCTATGATTGCCACCGGCATCGAATTGACAAAATACCGTTTTATCACGCGGGTTCGTACGCATCAGAAGGATTTGCTTCAAGTGAGTTCGGAGATTAAGGGAAATCTGCCCACGGGTTGGCAAGAACAGATTGGGGATATGCTTGTGAAACTTCTTCCGGCAGGTTCTATTTCCGGTGCACCGAAACAGAAAACCGTCTCTATTATCCGTGAAGTGGAGTTGTCTCCGAGAGGATATTTTACCGGAGTTTTCGGGGTTTTTGACGGGGAGGGGCTGGATAGTGCGGTGAATATCCGTTTTGTCGAGAAAAAAGGCGAAAAGTACTATTTCCGCAGTGGCGGAGGTATAACTGCATACAGTAAACCGGAAGAAGAATACAAGGAAATGATAGATAAAGTGTATATCCCGCTTCGCTAAGACTCATCCGGATTGCTTTTTCTGTCTTTTATTGTATTGCTTGTGGTGTAATATATTGTGTATTAGTCTATTATATGTGAAAAATAAATGTTGTGGGAATATAAAAAAATTTACCTTTGTAGGTTGAAAAACATTTAAATATATGAGTATTATGAAGATGAAATTGCTATCAACATTATTTTTGTCCTTGCTGTTTGTTGCAGGCAATGTATTCGGACAAAATTTATTGACAAATCCGGGTTTTGAGACTTGGTCTAATGGCGCCTCCGGACCTCCGGACGGCTGGAATGTTTCCAGTAGTAGTGTTACTGCCGGACAATCCACGGCTGTCGTTCACGGTGGTTCGTCAGCGACCCTGTTGACCTGGACTACTACTTCCACGGTTCGCTTTCAACAAAAAGTGGATGTGGATCCTAATACCGCTTACGAATTTTCGTTCTGGGCTTTGGATACTACGGCAGGAGGAAGGCTGCGTATTGCTATTCGTTGGATTAATAACTCAGGGAGTCCTAGCACCGGAGTTTATGGCGCTTATACTACGGACAATCCCGATTGGCAACAACTGGTTACCGGTACGCAAACTTCTCCGGCAGACGCTGACAGTGCAAGCATAGAGATACGTATGTACGATGTCTCCGGTGGTTGGACCGGTAGTGCAGGTATTTATGTGGATGATGCGAGTTTTGAAGAGGTGGCGGGTGTCAGTCCGGCAATTGTGAAAGCCTATGCTATCAGTGATACCGAAGTGGAAGTTTTGTATGACCTCAATCTTCCTCCGGTAGATCCCGCAGACTACACGCTTAGCGGAACTGCAAATATTACCTTCTCTTCCGCGGTTATCGACGGAAGTAATCCGAAGCTATTGCACCTTAGCGGGGCTTCTTCACCGATGACCGGAGACTTGATCTTGGACACTATTACCGATGCGGCAAATGCTACGGACTATGATTTTTATGCCGGCATCACGCCTATTGCTATGCTCAATACGAATTATTCCGGTGGACATCTTTCGGATAATTATTATGCTACTTTTCAAGGAATAGTAAGTGCCAATGACAATTACAACAACGTGTGGTTTAGCGATGCTTCCGGTCAGCGAAACGGAGTTTTGATATATGATAATTCTTTTGATGCACTGGTTGCAGTGGGCGATGAAATCCTCGTAACAGGCAAGCGATATACCTACAACGGTTTGACCGAATTGAAAGGTCCGGAGCTTATCAGCACGGTCTCAACGGGCAATACCCCATACGGTCCGGATGTGATTCCGGGTTCGGATATTGATGAGACGCTCGTCTCGGATACCGACCCGGGAGAAGCTTGGGAAGGTCAGTTTGTGAAGATTGAGAATTTCACCGTCGAATCTGCCGGCACCTATGACTATCGTTGTTCTTGGTCGGACGGTTCCAATACCTATTATTTTCATATTGGGGATAATGTAGATTATCATTTTAACAATATCAATTTGGTCGTCGGTGCGACTTATTCCTCTATTACCGGAGTCGTGGACTGGAAAAATTCCAATTTTTACCGTATCAATCCCCGCTCTCAATCGGACATCATTGCCGGTGGGGCACCTATGATTGTAAAAGCCTACTCTTTGGACAATTCCAAAGTGGAACTTGTATATGATCAGGCGCTGACTTCTGTCAATGCCTCCGATTATACGTTGACCGGTTCCAATAATATTAGTTTCGCTACCGCAAATGTGGATGCTACCGATCCCACAATTGTGCATTTGGACAATCCTAATTCCGGCATAACCGGAGACCTGGTCATAGACGAAATTCACGATGCTGCCAATGGAGCCAATTATAGTTTCTATGCCGGTGTGATGCCTATTGCCGACTTGAATACTACCAATGCGGGAGGAGTTCTCCCCAATGGAAATACGGCAACATTCCAAGGTGTCGTATATGCCAATGACGGCAATCGCAGGGTGTGGATAAGCGATGCGAGCGGAGCTTATAATGGAGTGCTCATTTATGATTATAATTTTGACGATTTGGTAGCCGTAGGAGATGAGGTCCTGATTCTTGCCGAACGGGATGTGTATAATAATCTTACCGAATTGAAAAATCCCGAACTCCTTTCCATTCTTTCGTCAGGCAACACACTCTATGGTCCTACAACCATAGCTGCTTCGGACATTGAAGAAAATATTGCGGCAGATACCGACCCGGCAGAAAGTTGGGAAGGGCAATTTGTGAAGATTGAAAACTTTACGGTCGATTCCTACACCAATTATGATTATACTTGTAGTGCGGATATAGGTGGAACCACTTACGTATTTCATATCGGAGATGCGGTGGACTATCATTTTGGAAGCATCTCGCTGAACACGGGACAGGTTTACGATTATGTGCAAGGAGCTGTTGATTATAAGGGCGGCACCTATCGCATTAATCCACGAAATCCCGGTGATGTTGTCGGACAATATGTAGCGCCTACCCGTTTGGTGATTACTTCCGTAAACAACGGTAACAATCCGACGGTCAATGTTCCGTTCAGCATAGATGTGGAAGTGCAAGATGATGCCGGAAATTTAGCTACGGTGAATACGCCCATTAACTTTAACCTGAGCACCAACGGTGGTGCTGCCGGAAATGTGGGCTTTGTCGCCGGAAGTACGACCTCCGGTAGTTTCGCCGCCGGCGAAAATCAAATTACACTTACAGGTATCATTTTAGCTCCCGAAGGTACGGATGTCAATCTTACCGCCGATGACGGAACGCTCACGCCGGGCGTTAGTGCCAATTTTGATGTCATCGCATACAATGCTCCGGATTTGATGATTACGGAGATTTTGCAAAATGCTTCCGGAAGCGACTCCCACAAAGAATGGTTTGAAATTTTTAATAATTCGTCTTCAACGGTCAATCTCAATGGCTATGTTGTCAAAGATGCGGATTACGATTCGGATACGATTAAATCGGATGTCTTTATTGCGCCGCAAGGATTTGTAACGATAGGTCAGGAAGTAGATACTTCGCTCAATGGTGCTTACGTATGTGATTATGCTTTGCCCGGTATGACTTTGTCCAATGGTGCGGATGAAATTATTATTCTGACTCCGGCGGGTATTGAAGTGGACCGGGTGGAATATGACGGCGGTCCGGTCTGGCCCGACCCCAATGGAAAATCGATGGTATTTACCGGAACGGTCAATGACGATAATAATGACGGAACACTGTGGATAGAAGCAGACCTTAGAGAACCCAGCTACTATTATGCTACGGGCGATCTCGGCTCTCCGGGTACCAATGGGGTACATCAACAGTTGACCGGAGCGACTTCTTCTTTCCAATTGGATTTGAAAGTAATGCTCGAAGGTGCCGTGAACGGAACGCAGATGACTACTTCTCTTAATAGTGGAGGCTATCTTCCTAATAATCAACCCTATTCCGGTGCGCCTTGGAATTATAGCGGAACCGAATCTTTCGCAGCGGTCCCCAATGCGGATGTGGTGGATTGGGTATTGGTTCAGTTGCGTGAAGCGACGGACGCAGCCTATGCGGATACGCTCACTACCTTTAAAACCATGGCAGGGCTGCTTCTCAAAGATGGTTCGATTGTCGGAACGGACGGAAGCAGTATGTTGAGTTTTACCGAGGAGGTCAGCCATAATCTTTATGTCGTCATTATGCACCGGAATCATTTGGATGTGATGAGCAGTGCGGCTTTGGTAAAGACCGGAAACACCTATTCATATGATTTTACGGCTTCGGCTACTGCCGCCTACGGTACGGATGCACAGAAAAATGTGGGTGGAATATGGGCAATGTTCGCCGGAGATGTAGATGGCGATGGTGAAATTGATAATGCAGACGATGCGCAAACTTGGCAAACGGAAGCCGGACAGGGAGCTTATCTCGAGAGTGATGTGAATTTGGACGGACAATCCGATAATGTAGATAAAAATGATTTTTGGTTCCCCAATCTGGGAGAAGTGATTCAACTTCCCTAAAAGAGTGTTTGCTCCGTGGTACAAATTTGATTTGTGCCCGATAAATTGATAAAAAAAGCCTTCGTTGTTTTAACGAAGGCTTTTTTACGGCTTGCTTATTATTTGATGGGAAATATTTCTATGTTTCCTTCCGGTAAATAACTGAAGGCGAGGCTTGTGCTTTGGGATAAATGGTAACGTCCGCAATATTCACCCTTTCCGGAGCTTCGATAATATAGGATATCACACCGGCAATATCCTCCGCTTGCAAGGCTTCATAGCCGGCGTACACTTGTTTGGCACGTTCTTTATCGCCCTTAAAGCGGACTTCGGAAAATTCCGTTTCCACGGCTCCCGGAGCTACATTGCTCACCTTGATTCCGTGTGGAGTCAAATCCAGTCGCATCCCTTCGCTAATGGCTTCCACCGCTTTTTTGGACGCACAGTAAACGGTCCCGTTGGCATACGTCTGTTTGCCGGCGACCGAACTGATATTGATGATGTGCCCCTTGCTGCGTCTTAGCATAACGGGTAGCACTGCACGGGAAACATACAGCAGTCCTTTGACATTTCCGTCAATCATCGCATCCCAATCTTCGACCCGGTCTTCGTGAAGCGGAGAATAGCCGTGTGCATTTCCCGCATTATTGATTAAAATGTCAATCTCGCGCCATTCTTCCGG
>WFZU01000172.1 GCA_015489405.1 Bacteroidales bacterium | reverse complement strand
CCGTTTTTTCAAAAGCAAGGGATATGCTTCCGGCTGGGAAGTGCCCTTTGGTTTTATTAGAGAGGAGAAACCCATGGATTTATGGTATAATAAGAGTTTGTCTATAAAGCCAAGAGTCAGGTCCGGAATGTTCAAGGACAAGCCTGTATGCCGTACGCACAGGCAAGGATTGCAAAGTTCTGAAAGCAAAGGAGTTGACTTACGTCAATGCGATGCATTGAGCTTGCCGAAAAGACCGGTTTCAGAACGAGCATAACGCAGAAGCCGGACATTATAGACAAGCTCTAAGTAGAGTCTGTCCATAAAGTCGGGAGTCTAGGCTATAATGTTCAAGAACAAGGCTTGCGAAATACTCAAAATCAAGGAGTTGACTTTTGTCAATGACTGTTTTGAGTATGAGCGTAACGAAGTTATTGGACATTATAGACAGACTCTAAGTAATAATCATATCTTTGAATTCCGATCGTTCACGCGTCAAAGCCGTTTCTTGCGCTTCATCATCGAAGTAGATAATATGCGGTTCGTCTTTCTTCGCTTTGGTATAAGACAAAAGTATTTGGGCTGCCATTGCCTTGTCTTCTTCCGTAGCATCTTTGGAGAGCAAGCAGAAAGGACCGGGAAGCTCATCGTAAGGATTGAGTGCAATATATTTCTCTTGGTAATTCATTTTCATCAAGCGTTCATTCTCTTGCTTATTTCTGCCCATAATCATCTTGGCACCGGTAGAGAGCCGGAGATGTCTTCCCAATTTCAGGAAATCAATATCTTGCGTATCCATTTTGCGCACGGCGACCAGATCCTTAATCTTGTTTCCGAAAGAAGTTTCGGTCAACAGGCAGCCTCCCGCCGGTGTTTCATGCTCGACGATGCCGTATTTGGCACGCATTTCCAGTTGGCGCTGACGGCTTCTACCGCGTATGTCCAGCAGGCGGGACCGATCAATCCACCCCTCTTTCTCCGGTATGGTAGGTTCCAACAATTTTGCTGACAAAGGTCTCACTATCAAACCCTTAACACCACTCAACTCCTCCACTTGCCGGAGGGCTTCAGAGCGCTGACTCATCGGACGTTGTCCCAACACTTCTCCGCTAATCAAAAAATCACCTTCGTATTTTTCCAAGAGGGAAGCCGCATTGAAAAACATATAGGCATGGCAATCGATGCAGGGATTATAAGCCTTTCCATAGCCGTATTTTGCATTGAACAAAACATCATCTAAATAGTGGTCTTTAATATCCACTATTTCCAAAGGAATATTGTAATTTTTAGTGATACGGAAAAGATAGTCTTTTTTACGTTCCCAATTTTTTCCTCCAAAGCCCGTATCAAAATGGATTGCCAAGACATCGATCCCCTGTTCTTGAACCACTTTTACGGACAAGATGCTATCCAATCCACCACTAAACAATGCTAATGCTTTCATATTTTGTATTTTTCTATTCTACATTATCCATAGGTTCGATGCAAGCACAAAACGCCTCACCTTCAAAATGCCGTATATCAGCCACATCGCTCTCCACTCCCGCTCTCTTCCGGTAAAAACGGCTATCTTTTACCGGAAACCCGGACGTACTGTTATGTCTCTAACAATATTACCGGTTTTTTGTTTACATAAAAATATGCGGGAAGCAGGCAACTCAAATGCCACCGAACAACTCCGGAGGCATCCCTGTCAATGCCATAATCGCACAAAAAGGAATCAAAAATGAGCAGGAAAAAGCATCTTATTCCC
The DNA here is from genome assembly GCA_015489405.1 of Bacteroidales bacterium. Taxonomy (GTDB): domain Bacteria; phylum Bacteroidota; class Bacteroidia; order Bacteroidales; family S143-32; genus S143-32. Next base: position 1,932 of record WFZU01000172.1, on the reverse strand, counting down.
AGATTTCATCCAATTTCTCCGGCGGGTCAGCCCACACTGCTTTTTCGCCCACTATAATAACCGGACGTTTGAGCAGTTTCGGGTTTTCGGCAATCGTTTTGATGTATTCTTCATCCGAAAGTTCCTTCCCTTTCAGGTGGGTTTTATAATACGCCTCTTGTGTACGTATCATATCCAAAGGACGCACCCCCATCATTCTGAATATCAGACGTAACTCTTCGACATGCAGTCCGTCCTTAATATAATTCACGATCTTGAAATCATCTGTTTTTTCACTCAAATAAGCCAATCCGGCTCTCGACTTCTTACACCTGTTGTTATGATAAATGATAATATCAGCCATGGTTTATTGTTTTAAGATAAATTGATCTATCCACACCTCCGCTTTTCCGGCACCAATCCCTACGGTCCGGTCTCTCGGAGTATTCATTAGCTTAAAGACAGAAACTTTCAACCCGTTGAGGGTATAAGTAACGGTCCTTCCAACCTTAGAAATAACCATTTCATTGTAAGCATCCTTCTTATAGGATTGAGCCGTAACCCAAACTCTTTCCCAGCCGTCGTAGCCGAATGGATTTTCGCCGGAGATGGCACGACTTTCTTTACTTCCGTAGCTGGATTTACCCTCAGCGTTCACAAAGAAATAATTCAAAGTTGAGTTTGTACCCCAAAGCAAGCCGGCATAATTTTGCCCACGCCCCATGCTTTTCACAAATTTAAACCGCATTTGCAATGTAAAATCCCGTTTAAAATCAATCTTCACTTTCCGGACAATCTCAACTTGTTGGCGGGAAGTGGAAATATCCAAATGTCCGTCCTTGACCACTGCGGTATATTCATCCGAAGACCTCGCCCAAACGCTTTTCGGATTGTCAAATTTTTCATAAAACACAAATTTTGAAGAGCGTTTGAGATGTAGATTGACCTGCTGATTGGATTCTGTGATTTCCACGGTCTCCGCCAGGGGTTCATAATCTTTTTTATCCGCTTTTAGCTGAATTTTCATGCCGGTAGCCAGTTTCAATTCTCCGGGAGCAGTCAAGGTAGCGATTTCATTGCCCAGACTATCTAAAACTTGCACATTAGCACCTTCCGCATTGGCGGTAATAGAAACCGTAGTAACAAATTTTGAGTTCGGGAAATTGGTGAGAAATTTTTGCAGATACTTATTATTCTTCGTTTTCAAGACTTCTTGATAGTAGATGTCTTCCGCCATATTCCCCAGCGCTGCCAAATTTTTGCCCGAAGGGAATAGTTGTGTATATTGTTCATATAGGTCCACAGAGGGATGCGACTGAATAGAGTCCGCCAACATCTGTTCCAACTCCTCTTTCCGGGTGAAATTGGGGTTCTTTTCAAGAAATTTCGCAAAGCTTATTTTCCCGTCCTTGAGAGCTTTAAAGTCCGCAGATTCATCACCTGATGCGGATGTTTCCGCCGGACCGGCATATTTCCCCTCCGGGAAACGGGAATCATAAATAACGTGAAGCATCGAATCGCCTTTCGCCCGTGCATATTGATAGATATTTTCTTCAAAATCAGCCTTCAATTGCCCTTCGGGAAAAGCTTGCACATAATCATCATAAGCAGACAACAATTTGGAAGTATCATTCAAAAACTTCCGGTAAGTGTGATTGATCAAATTCATCGCTTCCGCCTTGTGTTTTCCTTCCGGAAAATTACTAACATATTCCTTGTATCCTTTCAGTTTTTGAAGTTTCTGTGCTTCATTCCAAGCTTTTTCATCAGGACTTTGTTCACTACACGAAAACAAGCCCCAAGTCAGGGCTAACAAAATAATAAACAGATAATGTTTTTTCATAGTGTCTCTTCTATATCAACAGGTGGCAAAAATAAATTAAATTTTAAGAAGTAATAAATATTTTTTCTCAAAACAATCTCACTATATTGCAAAATGAAATAAAAGTAAAT